>DATEIF010000674.1:0-5575 GCA_035279205.1 Vineibacter sp. | reverse complement strand
CGCGGGAGGAACCGATACCGCCGGAACAGGTGCAGGTGCCGGGTGTCTTTGTCGATCGCGTCGTGGCGGTGGGAGCCTGACCATGAAAGCGCTCAACCGCAACCAGATGGCGTGGCGCGCCGCGCAGGACATCGGCGACGGCACTGTCGTTAATCTCGGCATCGGCATTCCCGTGCTGGCGTCCGATCATCTGCCCGCCGGACGGGACGTCTTCTTCCAGTCTGAGAACGGGGTTATCGGCGTCGGGCCTGCCGCGGCTCCCGATCGCATCGAAGCGGATCTGGTCGACGCCGGCAGCCGCAAGGTCACCTTGCGGCCCGGCGGCAGCATCATCGACTCGGCGTGGTCGTTCGCCATGATCCGCGGCGGCCATATCGACGTCACGATCCTCGGCGCGTTCGAGGTCGCCGCCAACGGCGATCTCGCCAACTGGGATGCGCGCATACCCGACAAGGGCCCGCTGGTGGGTGGCGCCATGGACCTGGCGGTGGGTGCCAAGGCCACCTGGGTGATCATGGAGCACAACACGCGGGACGGCCGGCCGCGGCTGCTGCAGGCCTGCAGCCTGCCGCTCACGGCCGTACGCTGTGTCAAGCGCATCTACACCGACATCGCTGTTGTCGATGTGACGGCGCAAGGCTTCGTCGCGCGCGAAGTGCTCGACGGTATGAGCATCGAGGCGCTGCAGGCACGCACAGGCGCTGCGATCGTGCCCGCCGCCGACTGTCGTCCCTTGGTAGCGCCGCCGCTCGCCCCTGGGAGCGCGGGCGTCCCGCCCGCACCTTAGCGCTGATGCATGAGCGGGCCAGAGGCCCGCGCTCCCAGGATGCTCACGCTGGCGGTGCCACCGAGAGACCGCGCACCTTGTGGCGTTCGATGAGGCTGGCCACGAAGCCCGAGGCCTTGGCTTCCTCGACGAAGCTGCGCAGGAAGGCAGCACCGGCATCGTTGCCGCGCGCCGTGCCGATGGCCTGCTGGACGGCCGTGAACTGGCCGTCGAGGATGCGGGCGCCGGGCAGCTTCTGCACATCCGACAGCAGCCGCGGCCGCAGTCCGGCCAGCGCCTCCAGCTTGTCGGCGACGAACTGCTCGTAGGCGGCATCGAGGCTGCTCGATTGGACCAGCTCGGCATGCTTGATGTTGCGATCGAGCCACAGGCCGTAAGCGCTGCGCGCCGTCACCGCGATGCGCACGCCGGCGCGATCGACATCGGCGATCGCCTTGAGGGGTGAGCCCGCCGGTACGAGATACGTCGCCTCGATCTCGACATAGGCGGCCGTGAACGCGATCTTCTCGGCGCGCTGCGGTTCGGCGCCGATCAGGCCGATATCCCAGGCGCCGGTACCGGCTGCGTCGGCCAGTTCGCCCGGCGTCTTGTAGGGCACATACTTGACCGGCACGCCCAGGCGCGTTGCGATCTCGCGGGCCATGTCGGGCGAGACACCCTCGGGATCACCCGACGCGCTCTTGCCGGTGACCAGCAGGAAATTGCTGAGATTGACGCCCGCGCGCAGGACGCCCGTGGGCGCGAGCTGGGAAACGACCTCTGGAGACATGAAGCGATGGTCCTTAACAGGAGGGAGCGGCCATCGTAGGTGGCGCTTTCGCCCATGGCTACCGTCATCCCCTCGTTGCGCTCGGGATGACGCGCGCGTCAGCGCTCGGCGTCCAGCCGAGCGTCCAGCGCCGCCGCGAGACGATCGAGATCGCTCAGCGCCAGGTCGGCAATGGCGTGGAACGCAAAGCCACCGTGCGACCAGCGTCGCAGGCCGAAGCCGTTGTGTATCTCGCGCCGCAGCGACTGGCCCTCGGTGTCGGGCCAGAGGAAGAGGGCGATGAGGTGGCGGTTGCGCTGATAGACCAGCACCGCGGTCTTGCGGCCGTCGATGACATCGACCCGGCCGCCGACCAGCGGGAAGCCGTCGGTGGTGAGGTCATGGACCGGTGGGGCGTAGGCGATGCGGCCACCGAACCAGGGCTTCACCGTGTGGCGGTCCGACGAGGCAACCTCGACCGGACGATCGCCTGCGGTGACGCGCAGGTACCCGTCGACGACCTCGCGTGTGACGTCGGATCCGGTCGGCAGCGGCAGGTAACGCCCGGCGGTCCAGCCGGCGCCCAGTGCAACGACCAGGCCAGCCGCCCAGCGCAGCATGTCGCGCCGCGCGGGCTGTGTGCGCGGCCGCAAGGCCACCACGGTCGCGCCGTCGTCGTTGGCCGGAAGCGCGGCCATGATCGCCGCCCGCAGGTCGGCCGGCGCGCGGGGCAATGGGGCCTCTCGCAGGGCGTTACGCAGCAGGCGCGCCTCGTCGAGGCGCTGCTGGCACCGCGGGCAGCCGGGCAGGGCGCGCTCGAGTGCGACAGCCATGTCAGCCGACAATTCGCCATCGGCGTAGGCGTCGATCAGGGCTTCGCAGGTGGCGCAGTCCATCTCGGTCATCGTCGTCAACCATCCTCCGCGCGGCGGCGGATCTCGGCCGCCAGCGCTGCCCGGGCCCGTGCCAGCCGCGACATCACAGTGCCGATCGGCACATCGAGGATCGTCGCGATGCGTTTGTAGGAGAGATCCTCGATCTCACGCAGGACCAGGACCTCGCGCGCGCCCTGGGGCAGGGCATCGAGTGCTGCCATGACCGAGCGACGGGTATCGGCCTCCAGCAGCGCCTTTTCCGGTGTCTGCGGTACGCTGGCCAGCGCCTGGGTGCCGGCCAGGACCGTATCCAGTGCCACATCGGCATCTTCGAGGTCCGCCATCGGGGCGCCGCGCGCCTGCCGCTGGGACATGAACGTGTTGCGCACGATGCTCAGCAGCCACGGCCGCGCATCGGCGCCGCGGAAGGTCTCGAAATAGCGCCACGCGCGCAGGAACGCCTCCTGCGTGACATCCTGGGCCTCGCTCTCGTTGCGCGTCAGCCGGCGTGCAAAGCCATAGGCGGCGTCCAGATGCGGCAGTGCCACGGCCGCAAAACGCTGAGCCCGCGCTGTGTCAGTCATGCCGGCGATCGCAAAACATATCGATCCCAGACCAGGCCATGGATCTTTTTATTCCACTGCTGGCGCGACCGGAATAACCGCTCGCCGGCGGCGGTATCTCCGGCACGTCCCCGCAATCCGGGCGGCGCCAGGAGGCTGCATGACCACAAGCTACGATCGCCGCGATTTCCTCAGGCTCGGCGGCATCGCCGGCGTTGCGTTTGCGTCGGGACTGTTCCCGGCCGGCGGCGCCCAGGCGCAGGCTACCGACTTCCATTTCGTCCAGTTCTCCGACACGCACTGGGGTTACTCCGGTGCTGCCAACCCCGACGCCGCGCATACGCTGGAGAAGGCCGTCGCGACGGTCAATGGCCTGGCGGCACAGCCCGATTTCATCGTCTTCACCGGCGATCTCACGCACACAACCGACGATCCCAAGGAACGCCGTGCGCGGCTCAAGCGGTTCAAGGAGATCGTTTCGGTTCTGCATGTGAAGGACGTACGGTTCATGCCGGGCGAGCATGATGCGTCGCTCGATCGCGGCGAAGCCTACAAGGAGTTCTTCGGCGCCCCGTACTACACGTTCGATCACAAGGGTGTGCACTTCATCGCGCTGGACAACGTCTCCGACCCGGCCGCCAAGGTCGGCGACGAGCAGCTGGCCTGGCTGGCCGCCGATCTCAAGCAGCGCAAGGCCGATGACCGCATCGTGGTGATGACCCATCGGCCGCTGTTCGATCTCTACCCGCAGTGGGATTGGGCCACGGCGGACGGCGCGAAGGTCATGGAACTGCTGATGCCGTATCGCAATGTCGTGGTGTTCTACGGGCATATCCATCAGGAACACCACCACACCACCGGCCACATCCAACATCATGCGGCCCAGTCGCTGATCTTTCCGCTGCCGTCGCCTGGCTCCCAGCCCAAGCGCGCGCCTCTGCCGTTCGATGCGGCAACTCCCTATCGGGGACTGGGTACGCGTGATGTCGGCGTCAGCGCCGCCAGCGGCTATGCGGTGAAAGAGCTGCCGGTGGCCAAGGCCTAGACATGATCAAACGCAGAACTACGCTGCGGTGGCTCGCCGCGGCGCCGGCAGCGGCCGGCCTGGCGACCGCTGCCGGCCTTGCCGCCGAGCCTGCCGCGCGCGAGATCCGCATCTCGGCCAAGCGGTTCGAGTACACGCCGTCGACCGTCACGGTGAAGCAGGGAGAACCTGTCGTGCTGCTGCTGACGTCGGAGGACCGCATCCACGGCTTCAAGATGCCCGACTTCAACCTGCGCGCCGAAATCATGCCTGGCCAGACGACAACCGTGCGGTTGACGCCGGATCGCATCGGCAAGTTCGCCTATTTCTGCGATGTTTTCTGCGGCGACGGCCATGAGGACATGGAGGGCACCATGATCGTCGTCGCCTAGATGCGCGGCCGGTCAGAGCCGCGCTGTCATGGCCGTCAACTCGGCGATCAGCGCCTTTTCATCCGGCAGGTCCAGGATACCGGCGGCATAGAGCGAGATGCCGCCGTAATGGATCATGTAGACTTTCATGACGGTGCGTCGCCGCTCCGCCGACGTCTGGTCGGGATGGCAGAAAACCCGCATCGCCTCGGTGATGACGCCGTGCGTGGCAGCCTGCAGGGGCGGGTTGTGCTTCATGGTGCCGTGCGGCCGGCTCGACATCAGGGCATAGATCGACGGATTGGCCAGGGCGAAGCGTACATACTGACGGGTGTAGTCCGTCGCCGTCTGGGCCTTCTTCAGGATCGCGCCCAGCCGCGTGAAACCTTCCGTTGCGACAGCATCCAGCAAGGCGTCGCGATCCTCGAAATGGTTATAGATCGACCGATGCGCGACTCCGACCGCCGCCGCGACCTGGCGCAGGCTGAGCGCTTCATGGCCGGCTGCGGCGATGAGTGCATAGGCGGCATCGAGTGCCGCTGCCTTCAGATTGCCGTGGTGAAAGGTCTCTCGCTGCGCCGACGTCATGCGCCTTCATACAAAGAAGGCGCAGGCAACGCCAGGCTTGCCACACGCGATCCTGGCGGACGTCACGGCACGACCGCCTTGACCGCCCAGGCGCGCGCCGTGAAGTGGATGGAACCATCGTCGTGGCGGGGCAGAGTGTCGTGCAGTTTCTGCTTCAGGCGTTGCTGGGCGTCGGGCGCAAGGCTGACGCAATACCCCGGTGCCGGTCCCGCACCCAGCATGAACGGGTTCCAGAAATCATCAAAATCCTTGAATACGGTCGCCACCTCGATCGGCGTGCAGGCGATCGACGCCAGGCCGGCATCCGCCGCCAATGCAGACAACCCCTGCGGTGTGCAATAGGGAAAGCGCCTGTTCTCGGCGAGATCCGCGGCAGCGGGATCAAGCGCGGCTGCGGCCGCCCAGAACGCGCGCATGAACGCCACGCCGCCGCCGGGGTAGTCCCAGACGTAGAAACCAGCCACGCCGCCGGGGCGGGTTACCCGCTTCATTTCGGTGAGCATCTTCTGCCGGTCGGGCACGAAGTTCAGCACAAGCGCCGACACTGTGACATCGCGGCTCGCGTCGGTGAAACCAAGGGCTTGCGCATCGCCGACCTCGAAGACCGCGCGCGCGTCAG
>DATEIF010000673.1:0-2220 GCA_035279205.1 Vineibacter sp. | reverse complement strand
CCCGATGATCGCCTTCATGGTCGTGCTCTTGCCGGCGCCATTGCGGCCCAGCAGCGCCAGCGACTGGCCCTTTTCGACGCCGAACGAGACGCCGAACAGGATCTGGCTGGCGCCGTAGAAGACGTCGATGCCGGCGACGCTCAGGATCGGCGCGCTCATGCCGCCGCTCCCTGCGCCGACTTGCCGAGATAGGCCTCGATCACGGCCGGATTGCGCCGGATCTCGTCGGGCGTTCCTTCGGCCAGCACAGCGCCGTAGGAGAGCACGCGCACCGTCTCGGCGACCTTGAACACGATATCCATGTCATGCTCGATGAAGATCAAGGTGAGATCGCGCTCACGCCACAGCCGCTGCACGGTCTCGATCATCTGCCAGCGTTCCTCCGGTCCCATGCCGGCAGTCGGCTCGTCCAGCAGTAGCACCCGCGGCTGCAGCATCAGGGCCAAGCCGATGTCGAGCAGCTTCTGATCGCCATGGCTGAGGTTGCTGCTCAGCACATCGGCCACCCGTGTCAGGTTCAACTGCGCCATCACCTCGCGCGCCGCTTCGGTCGCCGTCGCCGAGGGGAACTGCGACAGCTTGCCGGTCTCGCTGCGCTGGCGCGCATGACCCGATGCGGCGAGCGCCTGGGCCACCGTGAGGGTCGGAAACAGGCTTGCCACCTGGAATGCGCGGCCGATGCCCCGGCGCACGATCTCCTGTCGGCTGGCGCCAACGATGTCGGCGCCGTCAAGCAGAATGCGGCCGGTATCGGCTTTGAAGCGGCCGGAGATGAGGTTGAAGAACGTCGTCTTGCCGGCACCGTTGGGGCCGATCACGGCCGACAGCGAGCGGGCAGGGAACGCCAGCGACACGTCGCGCATGGCCGCGACACCGCCAAAGGACTTGCTCAGTCCCTCGATCCTGAGCAGGGCATCGGGTGTCGCCATATCAGGAAGCCTTGCTGGCATCGGCCGCGTCCCGCTGGCTGAAGGCCTTTTGCTGGTCACGGGCTTCGATGCGGTCGGCAATGAGGTCGAGGACGCCCTTGCGCAGGCCTAGCACGAAAATCAGGATCACGATGCCCAGCACCAGCTCGGTGTGGCTGGTGTAGATCACCGTCACGTCGTTCAGGACGCGCAGGATGATCGTGCCGAGCAGTGGCCCCAGGAATACGCGGGAACCGCCCAGCATGATCATGAAGATGGACTCGCCCGATGTCGTCCAGAAGGCGAAGTTGGGATAAGCGCCCGACACGAAGAGCGCCAGCAGGATGCCGCCGACAGCGGCGATGCAGGCCGAGATCACGAAGCAGACCAGCTTGACACGCACCACGTCGATGCCCAGGAACGCGGCGCGATCCTGGTTGTCGCGGATCAGGCGCAGCGTGTAGCCGAACGGCGACGTCACGATCTGGCGCATGATCGCGACGCAGGTCACGAACGCGACCGAGCAAAAGACATAGAGCTGCATGCGGTCGGCGAGGTCGATGCCGAGGAATTTCGGCCGCGGGATGCCGCCCGTCAGTCCCTGATCGCCGCCGGTGAACGACACCCAGCCCAGGATCAGGTTGTAGAGCAGCATCTGGAACGCCAAGGTCAGGAAGGCGAAATAGATCTCGTTGAGACGCACGCAGATCGCGCCGACGACCAGGGCCAGCACCGCCGTCAGCGCGACCGCGAAGACGAAGGCGGCGGGGATCGAGAAGTGGCCCGATTGCATGGCCAATCCGAAGGCGTAGGCGCCCGAGGCGAAGAACATCGCATGGCCGAACGAGACCAGGCCGGTGTAGCCGATCAGCAGGTTGAGCGACATCGCCAGCAGCCCGTAGGCCATGGCGAACATGATGAAATCGCGGATCGCGGGCCGGGCGCCGACCACGGCCACCAGCAGCAACGCCACCAATCCGAGACCCGCCCAGCCGAGGTCCCGCCATCGTCCGGTCATGGGCGCTATCCTTGTGCGCGGCCGAACAGGCCGCTGGGCTTGAAGATCAGGACCAGGGCCATCATCAGGAACATCACGCCGTCGACGAACAGCGGGAAGCCGACGCTGCCGAAGGCGCGCGTCAGGCCCAGGATGATCGAGGCGAGAAAGGCGCCGCCGATCGAGCCCATGCCGCCGATCACCGTGACGATGAACGACTCGATCAGGATCGAGAAACCCATGCCCGGTGTCAGCGAGCGCACCGGCGCCGCGAGTGCGCCGGCGACGCCCGCCAGC
Organism: Vineibacter sp.; assembly: GCA_035279205.1. Lineage (GTDB taxonomy): Bacteria > Pseudomonadota > Alphaproteobacteria > Reyranellales > Reyranellaceae > Vineibacter. The sequence goes on along the minus strand of DATEIF010000673.1, from coordinate 18 downwards.
GCGCTGCCCAGCCCGAAG
>DATEIF010000672.1:0-5474 GCA_035279205.1 Vineibacter sp. | reverse complement strand
GTGTCGCTGGCGCCCAGCGGCGAGACATAGGAGATCCGTGTCTCGATCGGCGCGCCGCCGTCGTCGAGGTCGACCACGACGGTATCGCCGACGCGTACCCGGCTGAAGTCGCGACGATAGACCGAGAAGTCGATCCATACGGTCGACAGGTCGGCGATGAGGAAGACAGGCTTCTGCTCCGAGACGTACTCACCCAGCGCCACCTGGCGATCGATGATCGTGCCGCCGATGGCGGCGCGCAGATCGTAGGTGGTCAGGCTCTGGTTGCTCTCGATCGTGGCCAGCACGTCGCCCTTGTTGACCTTGTCGCCCAGCCGTTTGCGGACATCGCGCACGACACCGGGAAAACGCGGCGTCACCTGGGCCAGCGCTTCCTGGTTGGGCTGGATGATGCCGTTGAGCCGCAAGCTTTCGCGCAGCGTGCCGGGACCGGCCTTGACCAGCTCGATGGCGGCGGCAGCCACCTTGGCGTCGCTGAATTCGACCGTGTTGCCGCCGCCGTGCTCGTGCTTGTCTTTGTCCTTGTCGCCGTGCGCGTCCGCCTTGGTCACGGGCGGTTTGGAGCCGCCGACACTGGCGGCCGGCAGGAAGTAGAAGCCGGCGCCGCCAACCAGGGCGGCGCACGCCAGGGCGATCAAGCCCGCTCGCGTCATGGGGGTCATGGTGTCCTCCCGCCGCCCAGAGTCAGCGGACTGCCGGTCAGGCCTTCGATGGTTGCGATGGCGGTATGGAAGCTCACCAGGGCTTCCTGCTCGCGCAGCTCGGCCTCGGCCAGCGCCTTGTAGGCGTCGAGCAGCTCCAGCACGGTGAAGCGGCCTTGTGCGTAGCCGTCGTTGATGGTGGTGAAGGCCGCGCGCGCGTTGGGCAACACGGCCCGGCGCAGCACGTCGATTTCCTGCAGGGCGCCGGTTGCGGCGTCATAGGCGCGTCCCACGGTGGAGATCAGCGCCTGCTTGTTGGCGGCACGCTCGGCCTCGGTCTTGCCGATCGCCTCCTGTGCCTCATAGATGGCGCCGCGGTTGCGGTCCCACACGGGGATGGGCACGGAAATGCCGAAGCGCACCGCGTTGTCGCGCGTGTCGCGATAGTGGCGCCAGCCGATGCTGGCTTCGACGTCGGGCACGACCTTGAGGCGCGCGATCAGCAGCTCGGCTTCCTTCTGCGCCCGCACGGCCGTCCAGCGCGTCAGCTGGGGATTGCTATCGATGGCCTGGAGCAGAGTCGGGAACGGCGGCGGCGCGGCGATGCGCGCCATGTTGCCGGTGGTGTAGGGGAAATCCGGAGCCGTGGCGCCCATCAGCAGCGCGAGGTCGCGGCGGGCGCTGTCCAGCGCCTTGCGGGCGCGATCGCGGTCGATGCGGGTCAGCTCGGTGACGACTTTGGTGCGCGCAACGTCGGCGGGTGAGGAGGCGCCGGCATCGACGCGCTGCTGCATCTGCGGGGTCAGCCGATCGATGGACGACAGCTGGCGATCCAGCAGCGCCACGCGCTGCTGCCCGCCGAGCACGGCAACGAAGGCCGCCGCCGTTTCGGACAGGATCTCCAGGCGGGCCGCCTCGCGCTGCCAACGGGTGCTGTCATGGTCGGCCGTCGCGGCGGCCACGCGGGCGCTGCGCTTGCCGCCGAGCTCGATCAGCTGGCTCAATTGCAGCGTCGTCTCGGCCGACTTGAAGCGGCGATAGTCGCGCGAGCCCAGGGCGTTATCGACCTCGAAGGTGGCCGAGGGATTGGGAATGGCGCCGGCCTGTGTGCGCCGGCCTTCGGCCATGCCGATCTCGCGGTCGGCGACGATAAGGCGGGCGTTGGCGCCCAGCGCCCGCTGCACGGCTTGCGCCAGTGTCAGGGCGCCTGATGTCTGGGCCTGTACGGGAACGGCGAGGGCAAGCGCGAGCAGTGCGCCCAGCGCCGGGACGGCAACACGGGTGATGAGCATGATCTCGACCTAAACACGACGACATGGCCACCCGGCGATTGCCCGGGTGGTGACGACTCGGTGCTCAGGCCGAAAGTTTGGGAGGTGGCAGTTCCGCGCCGGGGCTGCGGACGTTCAGGAAGGCGACCACGCCGGGCGGCAGGACGCTGAGGCGCGGTGCGAGGTCGAACTGGGCGACAGGGGCAGGCAGCGCCGGCAAGGAACAAGAGTGGCAGGTCTTGGCGAGCAGACGATCGGTCTTGCCGGACTCATCACCACCATTGTCGGCGTCGACGGACACGATGGAGATGGCTGAACCTGAAGACGCAGCCCCATGATCGATGTGCGCGATGCCGCCGATCAGGAAGACCAGCGTGCACAGCAGCGACACAAGCCGCCGCATGCGTTCTGCCGAACGCCGGATTGCCGCGGTGCCGCTGATCATGCCGATCATGGATCTTAACAAGCGGTAGGATCGCCGAGGAGTCAAGACAACATTCGAAGACACAGCGTCGCGCTCGAGCGACCGGTGGTCGTTGATGTTTTGCAACAGGATATCATCGCATCGCCGCATCATGCGCTGGCAATGATCGCGCGCGCCGTCACCGTCCGGTGATCGGCCTGGATGCTATCGTGGCAGTCGCGAGTCGGTGTCGGCGCAGGCGACAAGGGCATGGGTATCGGTGCCGCGCGCCGACATCGTTTCCAGACATTTGAGCAGGGGGCCGTCGGGTGCGACGAAGCCGCTGCATTGTCCGGGAAAATGCCAGTCCTCGAAGCGCGTGATGGCGTGATAGAGCGCATCGCTCGATATGCCGCTCACGAGGCGGCCATTGATGTTGCCGTCCAGAGTGCCGCCGGCGCCCCCGTCATGCGCCGCGATGCTGTTCAGCAGATCAATCACGATGAGTTGGTCGTCCGGCCAATTCTGACAATGTCGGCCATCGTCGCGCGTGTATCGCCCGACGCATCCACGCAATGACATCTCAGCCTCCCCGAGGCCGTCTTCCCCGACGCACGAGGGACGGCAACTGGCGCAAGTCTTGTTCAACGCCTGCTCAACGCGCTGCCAGCGCAAGCGACTCGAGAAACCAGTCCGTACGAAGGTCCGCCACCAGCAGACCGCCGACGACGGCCAGCATGGCAAGGTAGGGAAGAGCAACGCGCGGCGCCGACCAGACGGCCGGTGCGCGGCGTGCCATCAGGCCAATGATCAGCGCCGGCAGGATGCTGGCGCTGACGACGACGCCCAGGGTGATCGATCCTGGCCCAGTCGACGACAGCGTGTATCGGGACATCGCATGCGGCAGCAGTGCCATCAGCAGTGCCGTGGCGATCGCGTAGCTCATGCCCGCCCAGGCCAGCGCGGTCGCGATGGGATGGGGCGGCGGCACGGTCTGGCGCCGCATCGCCGGCAACTCGGAAGGGAAGGCCATGAATGCCTCCATATGCAGTGAGCGAACACTCAATATAATTTGAGTGTTAACTCACTGTCAAGCGCATCCGCGTCACGAGCGTGCGAAGCAGGGCTCGGTTGGTTGCCGGGTGTCGCGGCCGGCTGCGATGCCGGCAAGGACCGTCGCCAGCTCGCGCAGCGCCAGCGGCTTGGGGAAGAAGTGCACGGCACCTTCGGCTTGGATCCGCGAGATCTCGTCGGGTGCCGCGTGCCCCGACATCACCAGCATGGCCGGCCGCGGCTCCGGACGGGCACGGCAGGCGTGCACGACATCAAAGCCGCTACCTTCCGGCATGCGCATGTCGGTCAGGACGACATCGAACGGCCCGTCGCGTTCAAGGGCGCGAATCGCTGCCGAGGCGCCGTCGGCAGCGACCACACCGTGACCCCGGCGATGCAAGAAACCGGACAGTTCCTCGACGATGTCTTCCTCATCGTCGACCAAAAGAATCTTCATTGTTTTGCCCCCGTCTTGCCCGTCTTGCGAGGAGGACCCCCCGGTACCTCCCCGCAGTCTGACAGCCTAGTGCAGGGCCTCCCGCAGCAAGGCCAATGCACGCCTCAGGTCGCCCAGCGTGTCTTCGAGTTCCTGGCGCCCGTTGGTGTCGACGGCCGCGGGCGGCAAAGCCAGCGGTTCGAGCGCCACCTGCGGTGCCGGCTGGTCGCCTTCGCTGTCCAGGAGCCGCTGTACGCCCTTGATGGTGTAGCCGTCATTATAAAGCAACGACCGAATGCGGCGCAGCAGTTCGATGTCCGCGGCCCGGTAGTAGCGCCGGCCGCCACCCCGCTTCACCGGCGAGATCTGACTGAACTTGCGTTCCCAGAAGCGCAGGACATGCGGTTCAAGGCCCAGCTCGGCAGCCGCTTCACTGATGGTGCGCAGCACGCTGGCCGGCTTCATCGGCTGCTGATGGGTCCACACTACATTGGAGCGAAGCATTGTTGACCTCTCTACTAAAGGTTGTCGCCCTTATACGCACGTGGGCTTGGTTGTTTGCGCGGTCTTCGGCAGTTTGCTGCCCGTCTCCAGTGGAGATGACGATTAGATTTGTTGTCGGAGGACTAAGCGATTGGACTATTGTCGTGACGCCACCAAGACGAGGAACCTGACGGACGGTCGCCCGCAACACGCGACATATCGTTAGTCCGGTTCATAATGGACAGAATGTAAAAAACTATGGCGTGATCGTCAAAAAAAATCTTATGGCATTGATATTGTTCAATTTATTTTTGACGGAATATTCACGATCATGCCTCAACCAGGGAAACATTAAGGCTGGATTACAGGGGTTTACGGGCCAAATCTCAGGTGAGATGCGGGTTGAAGTGGATACGCGGTTTTCAGGCCTCATTTGCTCCTCGTTACGCTAAGCTTGGCTGCATGAGTGATCGATCAATTAGTGTAATCGATCACTCATTGCAAAGGTATTGTCGTGCGCTCTGCGGTGAGGCCGGACATGAGGTACGCTGCGCGCCGAAGAGGGGGACGACATGCGCCGCACGAGCGTGGGGTTGATCGGCGTGGTGCTGGCCGCGCTGGCCATGGGGGCCACGCCGGCGCCGGCGCAGACGCAGCAACAGCGCGACGGGTGCTTCAAGGGCGCCACGGACGATCAGGTGATCCAGGGCTGCACCGCGGTCCTGCAGTCAACCCAGCTATCGACGATGGACAGGGCCGGTGCGTTCTTCACGCGCGGGCTCGCCTGGGACCGCAAGGCCGACTACGACAAGGCGATCGCCGATTACAGCGAGGTGATCCGCCTCAACCCGACATCGTCGAACGCCTTCAACAACCGGTGCGGCGCCCACTGGCACAAGGGTGACTATGATCGGGCGATCGGCGATTGCAACGAGGCCATTCGTCTTGATCCCAAGAACGCGCTGGCGTTCAACAACCGCGCCAATGCCTACGCGCACAAGCGCCAGTACGATCGCGCCGTGCCGGACTACAACGAGGCGCTGCGGCTGAGCCCGCAGATGGTCGAGGCGCTGGCCGGGCGCGGCGTGTCGTTCATGGACACCAACCAGTATGACCGCGCGCTGGCCGATTTCGACGCCGCCATCCGCCTGGATCCGAAACAGCCCAAGGCGTTCACCAACCGCTGC
>DATEIF010000671.1:0-8576 GCA_035279205.1 Vineibacter sp. | reverse complement strand
CTAGCCGTCGGCCAGCGCTGTCTCGACAGCGCCGACGATCTCCTTTGACATCGGCGCAACGCGGCTCGGCCAGGCATCGATCAGCTCGCCGTCCTTGCCGATCAGGTACTTGTGGAAGTTCCATTTCGGCGCCGCGCCCTCGCCGAGCTGTTCGGCAATCCAGCGATAGAGCGGATGGGCCTTGCCGCCGATCACCGTCTGCTTGGCCGTCATCGGGAAGCTCACCCCGAAACGGGTTTCGCAGAAGCGCTTGATCTCACCCTCGCCGCCCGGCTCCTGCGCACCGAAATCGTTCGACGGCACGCCCAGCACCACCAGGCCCTTGGGGCCCATCTTTTCGTGCAACTCCTGCAGCCCGGCATATTGCGGCGTGAACCCACAGGCCGAAGCGACATTGACCAACAGGATCGGGCGGCCGGCGAACTCTTTCAGCGGCAGCGGCGCGCCATCGATCGAGGTGAAGGAAAAATCGGCGGCAGACATGTGATGCCTCCTATTCGAACGTCACCCGCGTTTCACCGGTCCCGACGAACTCGGATACGGCCAGCCCCGGTCCGGCGAGGAACTGCGGTGCATGCGTCGAACCGGTCAGCACCAGGTCGCCGGCGCGCAGGGTCTTGCCGTGGGCCAGCAGCTGGTTGGCGAGCCACGCCAGCGAGGTCAACGGATGTCCCATGACGTTAGCGCCCGGGCCGGCGGCGAGTTCCTTGCCGTCGTGCAGCGAACGGCCGTGCAGCGCGGCGAGATCGAGCGCTTGCCAGTTGGCGATCTCCGGACCGACGATGCAGGCGCCCTGGAGGAACTCGTCGGCGATGCGTGACTTTCCGTCGGCCTTGGCGACGTCGACGAAACGGTTCTCGACGACTTCCATGCCGCAATTGAGCGCACCGATGAACGGCTTGATCGACTCGCGGTCATAGGCTGCGGCGCTCGACGGGACGGTACGCGCGATCCGCGCCACGACCTCGCATTCGATGCCGTACTTCAGCAGCGAGCCCTTCGGAAAGCTCACACCCGAGGCCTTGATGCCGCTCTGATAGATGCCGGCAAAGGCCGGGCCCGACAGGCCGATCGGCTGGTACTGCGCCGGCAGGGTCGCCGCGACCTTCCAGCCCGCGATCCGGTCGGCGCCCGATGCCGTCAGCCTGTCGTGCACGGCAAACTGAACCTTGTACGCATCCGCCTCGGTACCGTTCGCCAGCGCACCTGGCAGGAAATCAATCACCGTCTTTTTCTGGCGCGCAGTGGCGATCTTGTCAGCAAGGGCGGCAATGTCGGCATCGGTCATCATGGCTGGTCCTCCATACCCTCGAGTAGCATGCACATGTGTGATGCGTCATCCTCGGCTTGGATGGGCAATGCAGCCAGTCGCCGGTCACGGTTCGACTGGCCCTTCAACAGGGTGTATAATGTGTGCATGAAGCACGATCGCATCAGCGTGAATCCCGATGTCATGGTTGGCAAACCATGTATCAAGGGAACACGCATCCCTGTTGACCTCATTCTGAGGAAGTTGGGCACAGGTGAAACGGTCGACGACCTTCTGGCTGCCTATCCGCACCTGACAGCGGACGATGTGAGAGCAGCGTTGATGTTCGCGGCCGATTGGCTGACTGACAGTGACATTGTTGTATCGGACGAAAGGTGAATCTTCTCGCCGACGAATGCGTCGATGGTCGGGTGATCGCCGGGCTGCGTGCATCGGGGCATGACATCGTCCTGGCGGCGACCGTTACACCTGGCCGCCCCGATGTCGAACTGTTGGCGGTCGGACTGGCTGCCGGCCGGACAATCCTCACCGAGGACAAGGACTTCGGTGATCTGGTAATCCGCCGGCGTCTCGATAGCCCGAGTGTCGTGCTCTTACGACTCGATGGTGTTGCGGTCGCCGATCGCGTCCGCCTGGTCGATGAAGCATTGCGGCTATTGGAGCAACGTGCGGTTCCCACGTTCATTGTAGTGGATTCACGCCAAACACGATTGCGACCAATCTTACGGCCAATTTGATCGCGGGAACGTTCATGGAAAAGGCGGCCGACGGCCGCCTTTCCGTTCGACGTATGTCTCGCGACCTTACGCCGCCTTGGCTTGCTTGCCGTAGAAGCTCTGGCCCTTGGCGGCCATGTCGCGCAGCAGCTTGGGTACGGCGAACTGCTGTCCATACTTTTGTGCCAGCGCGTCACATTCGGCGACGAACTTCTGGATACCGACCTGGTCGATCAGGCTGATCGCACCACCGGTCTGCGGCGCGAAACCGAGCCCCATGATCGAGCCGACGTCGCCGTCGCGCGGATCGGTGAGCACGTTGGCTTCCAGGCAGCGCGCCGTATCGACCGCCTGCACGTAGAGCAGGCGCCGCTTGACCTCGTCGACGACGGCCAACTTGTCGGCCCCCTCGCCGTACGCCAGTTCCTCGCGCTCCTTGAAGTGCTCCTTCAGGCCCGGCCACAGCCGCTTCTTGCCGTCCGCCGGGTACTCGTAGAAGCCCTTGCCGTTCTTGCGGCCGAAGCGCTCCAGCTTCTTGACCATCAGCTCGAGGATGTCCTCGGTGCCGCTGGCCTCGAACTTCTGGCCCGCCGCCTGGGCGTCGCGCCGCGTCTGGTCCATGATCTTGTAGGAGAGATCGATGGCGACCTCGTCGTTGAGCGCCAGCGGACCCACCGGCATGCCGGCGAGGCGTCCACCGTTCTCGATCATCGCTGCCGGGATGCCTTCCTTCAGCATGCGATGGCCTTCGCTGATGTAGGCGCCGCAGACGCGCGACGTGAAGAAGCCGCGGCTGTCGTTGACCACGATCGGCGTCTTGCGGATCTTCTGCACGTAATCGAGCGAGCGTGCCAAGGTCTCCTGCGAGGTCTTGGCGCCGACGATGATCTCGACCAGCGGCATCTTCTCGACCGGCGAGAAGAAATGCAGGCCGATGAAGTTGGCCGGGCGGACGCTCGCCTCGGCGAGGCCGGTGATCGGCAGGGTCGAGGTATTGGAGGCGAAGACGGCGTCGGCCGCCAGCACCGCCTCGGCTTTCTTGGTCGCCTCGGCCTTGACGTCGCGGTTCTCGAACACTGCCTCGATCACCAGCTGGCAGCCCTTGAGGTCGCCATAGTCGGCCGTCGGCTTGATGCGGCCAATGATCTCGGCGGCCTGGTCCTTGGTGAGGCGACCGCGGCCGGCATCCTTCTCGATGTCGGCCTGGCAATGCGCCTTGCCCTTGTCGGCCGATGCCTGGTCGCGGTCGAGCAACACGACCTCCAGCCCGGCGCGGGCCGACACGTTGGCGATGCCGGCGCCCATCAGGCCGGCGCCCAGCACGCCGATCTTGGTGTAAGCCTGCTTGGGCACGCCCTGCGGCCGGCGCGTCAGCTTGTTGGCGTCCTGCAGTCCGAAGAACAGCGTGCGGATCATGCTCTTGGCCACCGGATCACGCAGCAGCGAGACGAAGTAGCGGGTCTCGATCTTGAGCCCGGTATCGAAGGGCACGTTCAGGCCTTCGTAGACGCAGGACATGATCGCCTTGGGCGCCGGGTAGACGCCGTTGGTCTTGCCCGCGATCATGGCGTTGCCGCCGATGAAGGTCTGCACGCCGGCCGGGCTCCACACCTGCCCGCCCGGGAAGCCCGGCGTCTTGAAGCCGGGCTTGTCCCACGGCTGCACGGCGCGGCCATCGAGCTGCAGGCCCTTGGTCCAGGTCGGCGCCACCTTCTCGGTGCCGGGCGCCGTCAGCCACGCCTTGGCGCGCGCCAGCAATTCACCGGCCGGCACCACCTCGTGGATCAGGCCCAGCCCCTTGGCCTCCTGCACCTTGAGCTCCTTGCCCTCGAGCAGGATTGGCGCCGCATTCATCACGCCGATCAGGCGCGGGATGCGTTGCGTGCCGCCGCCGCCGGGCAGCAGGCCCAGCTTCACCTCGGGCTGGCCGATCTTGGCCTTGGGATTGTCGGCCGCGATGCGGTAGTGGCAGGCGAGACAGATCTCGAGCCCGCCGCCCAGCGCAGTGCCGTTGATGGCGGCGACCCACGGCTTGCCGCCGGTCTCCATGGCGCGGAACATCTTCTGCAGCTGGCTGAACTGGGTCATCAGCGCCGCAGCGTCCGACGTGTCGACATTGAGCAGCATGTCGAGATCGGCACCAGCGATGAAGTCGGCCTTGCCCGAGGTCAGGATCACGCCCTTGACGGCCTCGTCCTTGATCGCCTTCTGCATGACGTCGGCGAAGGCCGTCATCGAGCCTTCATTGAGCACGTTCATGGACCGGCCCGGCATGTCCCACGTGATGGTGGCGATGCCGTCGGAATCGACATTGTAATTGATCATGTGAATAGCCTCCGAATTCTTGTCCCCTTTCCCGCAGGCGGGAGAGGGAGGGGCCCCGTCGCGCGCCAGCGCGATGGGTGGGTGAGGGACCACGGATGCGGTGCCGTGCGTGAAGCCCTCACCCGTCGCGCTTACGCGCGCCGACCTCTCCGCTTGCGGGAGAGGTGAAGACCTCAAACCCGCTCGATGATGGTGGCGGTGCCCATGCCGGCGCCGATGCACAGCGTGGCAAGGCCGGTGGCCAGCCCGCGGCGCTCCATCTCGTCCAGCAAGGTGCCCAGGATCATGGCACCGGTGGCGCCCAGCGGATGGCCCATGGCGATAGCGCCGCCGTTGACGTTCATCTTGTCGTGCGGGATGCCGAGCTTCTGCATGTAGCGCAGGACCACGGCCGCAAAGGCTTCGTTGAGCTCATAGAGCTCGATGTCCTTGGTCGACATGCCGGCACGCTTCAGTGCCTTTTCCGATGCCGGCGCCGGGCCGGTCAGCATGATGGTCGGCTCCGATCCGATCGAGGCGAAGGCGCGGATGCGGGCGCGCGGCTTCAGGCCGGCCTTCTCGCCGAACTCCTTGGTGCCCAGCAGGATCGCCGAGGCGCCGTCGACGATGCCCGACGAGTTACCGGCGTGGTGCACGTGATTGATCTTCTCGACTTCGGGATAGCGCTGCATCGCCACCGCATCGAAGCCCGGCATCACCTCGCCGTGCATCTTGAACGACGGCTCCAGCGAAGCCAGCGACTGCATGGTCGTCTGCGGCCGCATGTACTCGTCGTGATTCAGGATCTCGACGCCGTTCAGATCCTTGACCGGCACCACCGACTTCTTGAAGTAGCCCTTGTCCCACGCATTCTTGGCGCGCTTCTGCGATTCCACGGCAAAAGCGTCGACGTCGTCGCGGCTGAAGCCGTACTTGGTGGCGACCAGGTCGGCGGAGATGCCCTGCGGCACGAAGTACATCGGCATCGCCACCGCCGGATCGACCGGCCATGAGCCGCCGTCCGAACCCATCGGCACCCGCGACATCGACTCGACGCCGCCGCCGATCACCGCCTGCGACTGGCCAGACATCACCTGCGCTGCCGCCATGTTGGTGGCTTCCAGGCCCGAGGCACAGAAACGGTTGACCTGCACCCCGGCCACGGTCTCGGCGAAGCCCGACATCACGGCGGCAGTGCGGGCGATGTTGGCGCCCTGCTCGCCGATCGGCATGACGCAGCCCAGCACGACGTCGTCGACCAGCGCCGTGTCGAGCGTGTTGCGGTCACGGATCGCCTGCAGCGCCGTGACGGCCAGCCGGGTCGGCGTGACTTCATGCAACGCACCGTCCTTGCGGCCCTTGCCCCGCGGCGTGCGCACGGCGTCGTAAATGTAGGCGTCGGTCATATGTTGGCTCCTTCCCTGCCGGGTGCGGGCTTGCGCCCGCTCATCCTCTTGCTACGCATGTAGGCGCAACGGGCGCGATACAATTCACAAAGTACGGCCGATCAATTCTTTCATGATCTCGTTGGTGCCGCCGTAGATCTTCTGCACCCGGGCATCGGCGTAAAGCCGCGCGATCGGGTACTCCCACATGTAGCCGTAGCCACCGTGCAGCTGCAGGCATTCGTCGACGATTTCGCATTGCAGCTCAGTCAACCAATACTTGGCCATGGCCGCGCCGGCCACATCGAGCTCCTTGCGCAGATGCTTGGCCACGCACTCGTCGACGAAGGTGCGCGCAACCGTCGCCTTGGTCTTCAGCTCGGCGAGCTTGAAGCGCGTGTTCTGGAAATCGATGATCGGCTTGCCGAACGCCTTGCGTTCCTTGACGTAGGCGATGGTGTGCTCCAGCGCCGCCTCGATGGCGGCGATCGCCTGGACGGCGATCACCAGCCGTTCCTGCGGCAGTTGCTGCATGAGCTGGATGAAGCCCATGCCCTCGGCGCCCAGCAGGTTCTGCGGCGGCACCCGGACGTTGTCGAAAAACAGTTCCGAGGTGTCCTGCGCCTTCAGCCCGATCTTCTCGAGGTTGCGGCCGCGCTTGAAGCCGGCGCGATCGGCCTCGACGCAGATCAGCGAGGTGCCCTTGGCGCCGGCGCCGGGGTCGGTCTTGCAGACGACGATGATCAGGTCGGCGTTCTGGCCATTGGTGATGAAGGTCTTGGCGCCATTGATCACGTACTCGTTGCCATCCAGGCGCGCCGAGGTGCGCACACTCTGCAGATCCGAGCCCGTCCCGGGCTCCGTCATGGCAATCGCGGTGATCATCTCGCCGCTGACCATCTTGGGCAGCCAGCGCTGCTTCTGTTCCTCGCTGCCGTAGTTGCGGATGTAGGGCGAGGTGATGTCGTTGTGCAGGGAGAAGCCCGGGCCGGTCGCCAGCACCCGCCCCTGCTCCTCGATCAGGATGACGTTGTGCAGCCAGTCGGCACCCGCGCCGCCATCTTCCTCGGCGACATCCATGCACAGGAGCCCCTGCGCCCCCGCCTTGCGCCAGAGATCCTTCGGCACGACGCCGTCTTCTTCCCACTGCGCGTGGTGCGGCTTCACTTCCTTCTCGAAGAAACGCCGGCAGGTTTCCCGGAACATGGCGTGTTCAGGCGTGTACAGGTTCGCGAGCGCGGTCACCTTATCTTCGCTCCCTTAACGTACTCTTGTGGAACAGAACGACAGCGCCGCAGGACGTCCGCCCGCAGACGCACCAACCACCATGGTCCGCCGCGCAGCCGGCGTCCAGCGTGCGCCGAAGGACTCCAGTCTATCTTTACGTTAACGTAAACGTCAACGTCCAAGACCGGGCGATGGGAGGGCTTGTCGCAGCGCGAAAAAGCACCCGACTATGTCGGGCATTGGGGACGCGAAACGGGCCGTCAGGAAACTGAACGACCCCGCGCGAAGCGGCGGGGGCCGCTGGGATGAAGGATGTTTTCCTGATCTTCGAGGGGGGTGGCGCCCGCTGCATCGCGCATATCGGCGCGCTGCGGGCGCTTGAGCGCAAGGGTGTCGATATCAAGGGGGTGGCGGGGACATCGGCCGGCGCCCTGATCGCAGCGCTGGTCGCCGCCGGCTATCGTTCCGAAGACCTGTTCACCACCGAAGGCGAGGCCGCCGGAACGAGCCCGCTGCTGCGCGTGCTGGGCCTGCGCGCGGCCCAGGAGCTGTTCCGCCGCCGCGACCTGTTGGCGTTGACGCTGGTGGCACGTCCGCTGCTGGTGGCGGGACGATGGGCGGTCGTGGCGACCATCGCGCTGATCATCGCCGGTTTCATCGGCGCCGGCTACTGGGCACAGATCTGCCTGCCGTGCGGCGTGGCGGTGGCCGCCAGCGAAATCGTGGTCCTGATGCTGGTGGCGTACCGGCTGCTCTCCGGCCTCGCCTCGCTCGACCGCCTGCGCGACACGCTCGACCAGGCGCTGCGGCTGCGCCTGGGGATGCTGGACGAACCGGCGCGGCCGGCAACGTTTCGCGATCTGCGCCAGCGCGGGCGGCCGCTGCGGATCGTGGCGACCAACGTCGATCGCGGCACACTGCGCCTGTTCTCGGACAAGACGACACCGGATATGGCGGTCGCCGACGCCGTGACGGCGTCGATGGCCGTGCCGCTGCTGTTCAAGCCGCGCCGCATCGATGGCCAGCGCCATGTCGATGGCGCCTTGGTCAGCAACCTGCCGGCCTGGACGTTCGACGAGGAGCGCGCGCTGTTGCCCGACGCCGCCACGATCGCCTTCGAGATCGCTGACCCGCGCAGTGTCGGTGAAGCCGGCGGCAACGGTGCATCGTCCCTGCTGGCGGGCATCGCGCGATCGGCCTTGTTTGGCGCCACCGTCCTGGAACGACGCGGTACCCAGCATCTCCAGGGCTTTCCCTTGCAGACGACGGTCGGCCTGCTCGATTTCGACATGTCGCGCGCCCGCGTCGTGCGCGCGATCCGCAATGCCCAGGCCTTCACCGACGCTGAGATCGACTTTCGTCTGATCGACCTGCCGCGGCACTATCGCCAGGCCTGCAAGGACATCCATGACGGCGTCCACACGCTGCTGGCGCACAGTCCGCGCGTCGGCGACTGCCCGATTCCCGCCGCGCAACGCGTCATCCGCGTGAACATCGCGTTCCAGGAAGCGGGCAACCTCGATTCGCTGCGCATCCGCTACGGCTATGGCATGGACGGCTACCCCGACAACGACCTAGTGCTGCCGATCGCGGGCTCGCAGGCCGGCGATGTGTATGTGTCGCAGGTGGCGCGTGTCTTCGCCGTCCAACCGGACGACGGCGCCGACCACTGGC
>DATEIF010000670.1:0-2605 GCA_035279205.1 Vineibacter sp. | reverse complement strand
GCGCCGCCGAGGCCATCGACGGCCTGCCCGGTGGCCGCCGCTTGCCGGCCGAGCAGGCACCCCGGGAACTTGTGCCGCTGGTCGATGCCTTCAATCGCGCCCTGCAGCGCATCGACGATGCGGCGCTGTCGCAGCGCAGCTTCCTGTCGAACGCGGCGCATGAGTTGCGCACGCCGCTCACCCGGTTGCGCACCAAGCTCGAGGCCGTCCCCGATGCGGCGCAGCGCCAGGACCTGACCGCCGACGTGCACAACCTGTCGTCCATCGTGACGACCCTGCTGCAGCTGGCGCGGCTGTCGGGCCAGCCGCATGCCTTCCAGCCGGTGGACCTGGTGTTGCTGTGCCGGACCACCGTCGCCGAGCTGGTGCCGCAGGCGCTGGCCGACGCGGTCGAGATCGAAGTCACCGCGCCGGAGGGGCCGGTCGTGGTCCGCGGCGTCGAGACGGCGATCCGCTCGGCTGTCGCCAACCTCGTGCGCAATGCCGTGCGCCACGCCGGGACGTGCCGGAAGGTGGCCGTGGTCGTTGTCATACCGGGCGCCGTCCGCGTCATCGATCATGGACGGGGCATTCCGGTCGAGGGACGCGAGCGGCTGTTCCAGCCCTTCGCGCGCGGCGCCACCACCGATGACGACGGGGTGGGGCTGGGGCTTGCCATCGTGGCACAGGTGATGGCGATGCATGGTGGCTCGGTTGACGTGAGCGACACGCCCGGCGGCGGTGCCACGATCACCCTCGACTTCCCGGAGTCTCGCCCGGCGCAACGGGCGACAGTTTATGCTGTTGTGAGCGCGCCTGGGAGCGCCGGCGTCTCGCCTGCATCTGTGGCAAAAGCGTCGGCATGAGCGGGCCGGAGACCCGCGGTCCCAGGTGATGACGGGCTTGGTCGCTACGGCGGTTTCTGCTGCTATAAGCCCGTCATGTCGTTCCTTGACCATATCGAGCGCTGCAACGCGCACGACCTGTCACAGTTCCGGCCGTGGTTCATCGGCGCCACGCGTGTCGGCTGGGTGCATCGCGATTTCGCGCCGGTGCTCGACCGGCGGCCGGACCTGTTCGTGCGGGCGGGCGAGGGCTGGCGCCTGTCGGATGATCTCGCGACGCCGCAGGCGCGCACGGGCGCTGTCGAGACGTTCCTGCGCGATCTCGCCAGCGAGGGCCGCTTCACGGCCTGGCGCAACGAACGCTACCCGGTCACATCAGACCTCAAGCGTCCAGCCCTGATGGCGATGGAGCGCGCCGCGGTGCCGTTCTTCGGCATCCGCGCGTTCGGCGTGCATCTCACGGGCTACGTGCGCCGTCGCGACGGTCTTCACATCTGGGTGCCGCGCCGGGCGCGCGACAAGCCGACCTATCCCGGCATGCTCGACAACACCGTGGCGGGCGGCCAGCCGGAGAAGCTCGGCTTGCTGGAGAACATCATCAAGGAGTGCGCCGAGGAGGCCTCGATCCCGGCCGAGATCGCGCGCCAGGCCCAGGCGGTCGGCGCCATCACGTACTGCCACCAGTCCGGCATGGAGCTGAAGCCCGACGTGCAATACGTCTTCGACCTCGAGCTTCCCGACGGCTTCCAATGCCGCAGCAACGACGGCGAGGCCGAGTCCTTCGAGCTGTGGCCGGCATCCGACGTCCTGGCCCGCGTGCGCGACAGCTTTGACTTCAAATACAACTGCAACCTGGTGCTGATCGACTTCTTCGTGCGCCACGGCCTGATCGCCGCCGACGATCCCGACTATTTCGCCATCGTCACCGGCCTGCGCCGGTATCCCTACGGGCCGGACGTGGCATTGTGATTGTGGGCGTAGCGAACACACGCTGGGGGCGCGCCACTCTGTGGCGCGTCATGGCTGACGACGGGTCGTCTGGTCGTCAGGCATGAGCGTGACGCGCCACAGAGTGGCGCGCCCCCAGCGTGCTTTCGAACCGCCATGCGTCGTACGATGGCGTGCGCGATAGAAGAGAGACGTAGGCATGACCCAGACCAACCCCGTGGCCACGACACCGTTCGCGCGCCTGGTCGGACGGCGTGACGGTGACCTCAACGTCTTCCGCGGCGTGCGCTATGCGCAGGCGCCGGTTGGTCCGCGCCGCTTCGCCACGCCGCAGCCGTTGCCGCTGTCGGACGAGACCATCGATGCCGGCGCCGACGGGCCGATCCCGCCGCAGCTGCCCTCGCGCCTGGAGATCGCCATGGGGCCCAGCCCCGGTACCCAGGGCGAGGACTGCCTCAGCCTCACCATCTGGGCGCCGGCCGATCTCGGCGCCGAGAAGGTGCCGGTGCTGGTGTGGTTCCATGGCGGCGCCTTCATGAGCGGTGCCGGCTCGCTGCCGTGGTATGCCGGCGCGGCGCTGGCGCGCGCCGGCCGCATCGTCGTGGTGTCGGTCAACAGCCGGCTGGGCGCGCTGGGCTACCTGCGGCTGTCGGGCGTCAGCGCCGGCAATCTCGGCCTGCACGATCAGCGCGCCAGCCTGCGCTGGGTGCAGCAATGCATCGCCGCGTTTGGCGGCGATCCCGATGCGGTCTGCATAGCAGGCCAGTCGGCCGGCGCCTTCGCGGTGCTGGCGTTGGTGGTGATGGCAGAGGGGCGCTCGCTGTTCCGGCGCG
>DATEIF010000669.1:0-4216 GCA_035279205.1 Vineibacter sp. | reverse complement strand
CGAATAGCAGTGGGCATTGTGGATGGCCGTGGTGAAGTTCGAATTGTCGTAAGCCGGTCCGCTCTCGCCGCCGACGTGACCGATCGAGGGACTGATGAAATGGCCCATTTCGTGGACCATGACGGCGGCCTGTGCATTACGACCCAGGCCCGGGTATTGGCTGGTAAAGTTCACACTGACACCGGTGAACGTGTAGGCTCCCATCAATACGCCGGGGCCGAATAGACCGAGCGTGTCGCGCGTTGCGGTGGCGTCGTCGACAGATCGGAAGATGCGATCGCTCGTGAGCAGGTTGGCGTGAATCCGCGTATAGTTCGCCGCGAGCGCCTGCAGGTTGGCCAGTTCCCTGCCGGCGGCGCTGCGATCGAGATGGAAGTGCACGTTGAGCTGCCGGACGAACGGATTGATCTGCAAGCCTTGGACCTGCAACTCGATGATCCGCGACTGGATGGCGAACAGCGCACTGGTGACCCACTTGAGCGCCAGCGGCTTGGCATCGTCGGCGGCACCTTTGGGCGTAATGGGAGGCTGCTGTCCTTTGAGGAGCGCATCCAACGCCCCGAGCACCTCGCGCCCGGCGATTCCGTTGTCCAACGTCAGCTTGAAGCGCACTTGCACGGCTCGAACGGCGCTGGCCGTCTCCGCGAGATAGTTTCCTGTCGGTCCCGATGGAATCGCGAAGCCGGATGCGATGAGAACTTCCTGGAGCAGCTTCACAGCAGCGCGATCCGGCTCTCCCGGCTTCATGGACGGTCTGTTTTCGGACGCGGCCTGGAGGCGTCTGTTCGGGCTCCATTTCGGTGCCGTAAGGGTCATGTGACTTCCTCGCACGCATGATGGCTGCACCAGCCAGCCGCTGCGGTTTATCAATTCGGATGCCGCTGTGCGTCATCCGTTCGGACGAGGGGCGGGCATTGGGGGCCGAAGGCCCGAGAGGCGTCGGGTCGGAAAGTAGCGGCGTGTCGACTGGACGACTTGCCGCGTGCGAACCTGTCGACTCGGGCGTGATCCTCTGGAAGGAAGTGATGATGAAACTCTATCTATTGAAGAATGGCGTGAACCCCCGCCGCGTGCGCATCTTCCTGGCCGAGAAACGGGTACGGCTGGGGGCCGACTTGGCCGTCGAGGAATTCGACATGGAAAGCCGGGGCCACAAGCAGCCCGCGTACCTGGCCAAGAATCCCATGGGAACGCTGCCGGCGCTGGAACTGGACGACGGCACGATCATCGCCGAATCGGTGGCGATCTGCCGCTACTTCGAGGAGATGATCACCGAGCCGGTGCTGATGGGCCGCGGCGCGCTGGGTGCGGCCACGGTCGAGATGTGGACCCGTCGCATGGAGCTCGAGCTGTTGTTGCCGACCATCGACGTCTTCGTCCACACCCATCCGTTCTGGGTCGGCAAGCGCCCGCAGATCGCGGATTGGGGTGCGGCACGCCGTGCGCATCTGGTCGATCGCATGAAATGGCTCGACGGCGAGCTCGAGCAGCGCCCCTTCATCGCCGGCGACACCTACGGCATCGCCGACATCACGGCGCAGGTGGCGCTGCTGACGGCGCGCGGCGCGCTGAAGCTCGCGATCCCGGACGACCACGTCCACCTGGCGCGCTGGTACGCCGCCGTGTCGAGCCGCCCCTCGGCGCGGGCGTGACTGCTGACGAGAGGCGTGCAGGCAGCCGTTTGACAACTGTCAAAGCGGGTCCATAGTCTCGGGCAAGCACGGTTGTCTTCGCGTCAAACGATCGGGAGGAAACATGAGCACCAAGGACCAGGTGATCGCCACCGCGGTCGCCAACCAGGACGTGCCGTTCGCCGTCGCCATGGCCGGCAATGCGAGCGGCATCATCTACAGCGGCGCGGTGGGCGAGGCCGCGCCGGGCCGCAAGGCGGCGCAGGACACCGTGTTTCGCATTTTCTCGATGACCAAGGCGGTCGGCACGACGGCGGCAATGATCCTGGTCGACCGCGGCAAGCTCGATGTCGAGACGCCGGTCGAGGAGCTGCTGCCGGAGTTTGCCAAGATCCAGGTGATCGACGGTTTCGACGGCGACAAGCCGGTGATGCGGGCGCCCCGGCGCAAGGCGACGGTGCGCCATCTCGCCACCCACACGTCGGGGCTGGCGTACGAATTCTGGAATGCCGACGTCGGCAAGTACATGGCGGCCACCGGTCATCCCTCGATCCTCGCCGGCACCAAGGCGGCGATGTTCTATCCCATGGTGTGCGATCCGGGCACGCGCTGGGAGTACGGCATCGGCATCGACTGGCTGGGCCAGATCGTCGAGAAGATCGACGGCCGGCGCATCGACCGCTTCCTGCAGGACGAGATCTTCGGGCCGCTCGGCATGACCGACACGGCCTGCGAGGTGCTCGACCACATGAAGGATCGCCTCGCGGCCGTGTCGATCCGCGGCGAGGACGGCCAGTTCGGGCCGTTCGAGATCGCGCCGCCGGCACAGCCGGAAGTGTACGGCATGGGCCACACGCTTTATTCGACGGCGCCCGACTACATGAAGTTCCTGCGCCTGTTTCTGAACAAGGGCGCGCTGAACGGCAATCGCGTGCTGTCCGAAAAGGGCGTCGAGCGCATGCTGGCCGATCACATGAACGGGCTGACGTTCGACAAGATGATCACCGTCGCGCCCGGCATCACGGCCGACGTCGATCTCTTCCCCGGCACGCGCAAGACGCACAGCTTCGGCTTCCTGCGCAACGAGGCCGACATCCCCGGCATGCGCTCGGCGGGCTCGCAGAGCTGGGCCGGCGTCTGCAACACGCACTACTGGTTCGATCCCAAGAAGGACGTCGCGGCCGTGATCATGACGCAGTCGCTGCCCTTCGTTGAGCCGCCGCTGATGAAGACGTATGAAGCCTACGAGCGGGCCGTCTACGCGGGTTAGCAGGGAGCTCCCTGGGAGCGCGGGCGTCAAGGGTTTCGGCGCTGGCGCGCCGATGTGGGCGAGACGCCCGCGCTCCCGGGAACGGATCGACATGACGACACTCAACTACGCCCGGCTGCGGCGCTTCCTGGCCGACATGACATCGCTGGTCGGTGGCGCCAAGCAGGATCAGGACGAAGCGGTGCTGATCGAGGTCGGCGGCAAGCTGCTCGCCGAGCTGGTCGCGCATGACGACTGGCTGCCGGACGACATGGCCGCGGGCGTTGCCGAGGGCTATCGCCAGAATCTGCTCTACTGCGATCCGCAGGAGCGGTTCTCGCTGGTGAGCTTCGTGTGGGGGCCCGGCGCCCTTACGCCAGTGCACGACCACACCGTCTGGGGCCTGATCGGCATGCTGCGCGGATCGGAAGTCGACCAGCGCTACCAGCGCGATCCGGCAACGGGTCAGCTCAGTCCTGGCCCGGCGATGACCATGACGGCGGGCGATGTTGCGGCGCTATCGCCGACGCTGGGCGATATCCACCAGGTCCGCAACGCCTTCACTGACCGTACGTCGATCAGTGTGCACGTCTATGGCGGCAATATCGGCTCGCTGGCGCGACATCGGTTCGACCTCGCCAACAACCGGCAGCAGACGTTCATCTCCGGCTACAGCAACGCGGCCCTGCCCAACGTCTGGGACCGTTCTCAAGAGACCGATGCCCAGAGCGCGAAGCGATGACGGCACCGCTGCGGATGGCGCGCGACGGTGACGTCGTGCGCCTGACCCTCGAACGTCCCGACAAGGGCAATGCGCTGGCGCCGGATCTGGTCGAGGCCCTGATCGCCGCCGTCGACAGCGCCACGCACGACGGTACGCGCCTGCTGGTGGTCGCTGGGGCCGGCAAGCACCTGTGCACCGGCTTCGACCTCGGCGGCCTGGAGGCGCTGAGCGACGGCGACCTGCTGCTGCGCATGGTGCGCATCGAGACCTTGCTGCAGGCCCTTTACGCAGCGCCCTACGTCACGTTGGCAATCGGCACCGGTCGGGTCACCGGCGCCGGTGCCGACATTTTCGCCGCCTGCGACCGGCGCCTGGCGGTCGCGGGCAGCTTCTACACCTTTCCCGGCGCCGGTTTCGGCATCCTGCTGGGCACCGGGCGGCTGGCGGCGCGGGTCGGCGCCGACGCGGCGCGTGACATCGTGCGCAGCGGCCAGGTCCTGTCGGCCGATGCAGCGCTGCGCATGGGACTGGCGACGGAGCATGTATCGTCCGACGACGTCGAGGCCAGGATCACCGCGCACGCCGAAGCGGCACGACGGCTTGACCGCGAGA
>DATEIF010000668.1:0-13436 GCA_035279205.1 Vineibacter sp. | reverse complement strand
GCGTTGAGCACGATCTCGAAGACGATCACGGCGGCGACGGGCGCGCCCAGCGCGGCGATCACCGCCAGCTTGATGGCCATCGACAGCAGGATCTCGACCGGGTGGAAGCGGCCGCCCGTGGTGACGTCGAAGTCCAGATCGGCATGGTGCATGCGGTGCAGGCGCCACAGGCCGGGCACGGCATGGAACAGGACGTGCTGCAGGTAGATGGCGAGATCCAGCAGCACCAGCGCGGCCAGAAACGCCGCCCAGGGCGGCAAGCCAAGCCCGGGCAGCAGGCCGACACCCTGCCGCTCGAACACCAGCGCGATCCCGGCGGCGGTCACCGGCAGCAGCAGTCGGACCAGCACCGTGTTCAGCACCACGATGCCGAGATTGGCCGGCCATCGCTGCCAGCGTGCGACTGCGCGGACGCGCCCCGGCAGGATCGCTTCCAGTCCGGCCATGGCGGCGAGCACGGCCAGGAAGACCGCCAACCGGATCATCGCCTCATGGGCGAGCAGGATGTCGGCCACGACCGCCGTCTCCTCTGGCCAGCTTGACGCAGAAAACCAATCGGTCCAAATTCAATTGATCACTTGAATGAAAGACCATGCGCGGCAGCGAGTCAACCACCAACACCAACCCCAAGCGCGCGCTCTACGACAGCTTCGCCGCCGTGGCGCAGGCCCTGGCGCACGGCAGTCGGCTCGAGCTGCTGGAGCATGTGGCGCAGGGCGAGCGCAGCGTCGAGGCGCTGGCCGCCGTCGCCGGCCTGAACTTTGCCAACGCATCGCAGCATCTGTTGCTGCTGCGGCGCGCCGGACTGGTGCGCTCGCGCCGGGACGGCAAGCGCGTGCTCTATCGCCTCAGCGAACCGGCCGTCCTCGACCTGCTGGGGGCCGTCCGGCGCATCGCCGAAAGCAATGTCGCCGAAGCGCGCGATGTGATTGCCGGCTACTTCCAGGCGCGCGACAGCCTGGAGCCGGTATCGCGGCACGAACTGGCCGACCGGCTGCGCCGCAAGGCCGTCACGCTGCTGGACGTGCGGCCGTCGGACGAATTCGCGCTCGGTCACGTCGCCGGCGCGATCAACATTCCGCTCAAGGAATTGCTGCGCCGGCTGGATGATCTGCCGCGCGGCAAGGAGGTCGTCGCCTACTGTCGCGGCGCCTACTGCGTGCTGTCGTTCGAGGCGGTAGCGCTGCTGCGCCGCAAGGGCTTCAGGGCGCGGCGCTTCGAGGCCGGCTACCCGGAGTGGAGAGCCAGTGGGCTGCCGGTTCGCGTCGGCAGCCCTTAGGCGCCGGTCATCGTGGTCCCTACAGAGGGGTGTCCCCATGAGCCAGCAGGCGAATCTCGAAGGCGGCTGCCAGTGCGGCGCCGTGCGTTACCACCTGACCACGCATCCGCACTGGGTTGGACACTGCCATTGCCGCATGTGCCAGAAGGCGCACGGCGCGCCGGTGGTGTCCTGGGTTGCCGTGCCATTCCAGAGCGTCGCGTTCACGAAAGGTCAGTTGAAATACTACCGCTCCAGCGAAAAAGCCGAACGGGGCTTCTGTCCCCAATGCGGTACGCCCGTCGCTTGCGTATCCGCGGCTCGACCGGGTGAGACGCCATCGATCGATCTGGCGCTCGCCACCTTTGACGATCCCAGGTCGTTCACGCCGATGATGCATGTGTGGTGTGACAGCGCCATGCCGTGGCTGCCGATCGACGACCATCTGCCCCGATTTGGACGGGGCATCACGACAGACAGCCCGTGAGCCTTGCGCTTGAGGAGCCACCGGTCATCGGCTGTGTAGATCATTGGATTGCGCCAGAGCCTGCAGCAGCTGGCAGTCCGACGTGGGGTCGCGGGCGCAGTCTTTCACCAGGGCGGTCAGCGTGCGCTCCATGCGGCGCAGGTCGGCGAGTTTGGCGCGCACGTCGCAAAGGTGGGCGCTGGCCAGTGCGCGCACGTCATCACAGGGCGCAGCGCGACCGGCGAGCCCCAGCAACTGGCGTATGTCATCGAGGCTGAATCCGAGATCGCGGGCGCGCCGGATGAACCTCAGGCGCTCGGCATCGGCGGCCCGGTAGAGCCGATAGCCGGCGCGGCTGCGTTCGGGCGCAGGCAGCAGGCCCTCGCGCTCATAGTAGCGGATGGTTTCCACCGGCACGTCGGCGCGTTTGGCGAGCGCACCGATCGGCAGCATTGCTGTTCCGGGCATGAGGTCCTCCGGACGCTTGACCCTGTAGCGACTACAGGCCCTAGACCCTGGATGCGCGCTTGTCCGCGCTTGGCGCACGAACGTCTACGCTCTCAAGAGCATGGATCTTGGTCGCGCACGAGGGAAGCTCAATCGCCATGGCCACCATCCTTGAGTCGACGATCACCTGCCCGCGATGCGGCACGGCTTCGCCCGAGATCATGCCGACCGATGCCTGCCTCTATTTCTACGAATGCGCGGGCTGCAAAACACGGCTCAAACCCAAGCCGGGCGACTGCTGCGTGTTCTGTTCCTACGGCTCGGTGCCATGCCCGCCGATCCAACAGTGCTGCAGCGACGTTGCCGTCGAGGCTGCCGGCGGAACTTGGTCGTTCTGTTCCCTGACCCGCGAGGCGTTCGCCGATCGCATGACCGAGATCGATGGCGTGATGGCTCGCTTCGCCGGGCAGGCGCATGTCACCAACGACGGCGTGGTGCTGACGTTCGTTGCGCAAGACGGCTTGCGTGCGGCCCTCGACACGCTGATCGCGCAGGAACGGCAGTGCTGCGAAACGCTGACCCTGACGGTCGAGGCGGAAGACGGGCAAACGGTGCTGCGCATTTCCGCGCCCGAGCCGGATCGCGATGCGGTTCGGGCGCTGGCGGGACGCGCGGCCGCATCGGGCAGGTCGCCGTGAACGCCTCGACCGGGACCACACCGCTCAGTATCGCATTGCGCCCTGGTGTCCTGCGGCCGGACTGGTCGATGATCCGTCTGCCCGGCGCACGTCGCACGCTGCTGCGGCGGCTCGCGGCACAGCCGGCTGGCGTGGCGCAGTGGGCCGGACTGGATCCCGAGCACGACCACGTATGGCAGACGATCCTCGGCCTGTTCCGCGATCAGGAAGGCGCGCCGGCCGTTGCGACCGTGGCGTTGGCCGCCGGCCGGTCCATGGAGCAGACGGAGCGCGCGCTGCGGGTGTTGCAGGATCGTGATCTCGTGGTTCTTGACGCGGCAGGCGTGATTCTGGCGGCCTATCCGTTCACCCGCTATTGGACCGGGCATCGGGTCATGATCGGCAGTCACGCGGCGAATGCGCTCTGCGCGATTGATGCGCTGGGCGTCGGTGCCCTGTGCGGACGCGACACCATCATCACGTCATCCTGTGCCTGGTGCCATACACCCATCCGCATCGAAACCGATGGCGGTGGCTTGGCGCTGCGATCCATCACGCCGACGCACGCCGTTGTCTGGTGCACGCTGGTGTTCAATGGCCGGGTGGCGCAGTCGTGCTGTCCAAGCACTGTCTTCTTCTGCGGCGATGCTCACCTGGACCGATGGGCGAACGCAGGCCGGTCGCTGGGGCGCGGCGACCGCCTGACGATGGCCGAAGCGTTTGAGATCGGCGCCGCCCTGTTCGCGCCGCTCCTGCGCACGACGGCACGGCTCCCAGGTCCGTCCAACTCGGCGCAAGATTCCTGGGCGCGCGTCTAGCGAACGCGTCCGACCACGAACGCGTCGGCTACCGCCGCAGCGTGTGATAGGCCGCCAGCGCCGCGTGGCTGACCAGGTCGCTGACCGTGGCGCCCATCTGCACGATTTGCACCGGTTTCTGCAGGCCGTCGATGACCGGCCCGATCACCGTCACGCCGCCCATGTGCTGCATCAGTCGCGACGAGATGTGAGCCGAATGCAGGCCGGGCATGATCAGGATGTTGGCCGGGCCCGTCAGGCGGCAGAACGGATAGGTCGATTTCAGGAGCTCGTAATCGAGCGCCATGTCGGCCTGCATCTCGCCGTCGAACTCGAAGTCGACGCCTTCCTCGGCCAGCAGGCGGATGGCGTCGCGGATGCGGGTGGTGCGTTCCATCTCGCGCGAGCCGAAATTCGAGAACGACAGAAAGGCCACGCGCGGCTCATGTCCCATCTGGCGTGCGTTGTGCACCATCTGTTTGGCGATGACAGCGAGCTGCGCCGAGGTCGGCGTCTCGTTCACCGACGTGTCGGCGAGGAACACCGTGCCCTG
This sequence comes from Vineibacter sp., assembly GCA_035279205.1. GTDB lineage: Bacteria > Pseudomonadota > Alphaproteobacteria > Reyranellales > Reyranellaceae > Vineibacter. The sequence goes on along the minus strand of DATEIF010000668.1, from coordinate 9,238 downwards.
GCGCGACACCACGATCGAATAGCCGATCGGCACCTTGCCGCTCTCGGCGTCGATCACCCGCGTGACGTCGCTGTAGCACTCGGGGAAACGCCGCGTGATGCCCGTCACCATGCCGTCGGCGTCGCCCGCCGCCACCATGCAGGCGCCGAACACGTTGCGGCCCTGGTTCACCATGCGCTGCACGTCGCGGCGCAGGAAGCCGTGGCGCTGCACGCGGTTGTAGATCATGTCGGTGTAGGCCTGGTTCTTGGTCGAGAGCCGCGCGTTGTGGACCTCGAGCCCGCTCTCGTCGGTGATGCCCAGCGCCTTCATGGTCTCGCGCACCTGATCGTCGCGGCCGATCAGGATCGGCGTGCCGTAGCCGTTGTCGCGGAAGGCGACGGCGGCGCGGATGGTGCGTTCCTCCTCGCCCTCGGCGAAGACGATGCGGCGCGGGTTGGCCTTGACCTGATCGAACAGGCTCTGCAGCCACGCCCCGGTCGGGTCGAGTCGGCTCGACAGCTGGCGCTTGTACTCGGCCATGTCGATGATGGGCTTGCGCGCCACGCCGGTGTCCATCGCGGCCTGGGCCACTGCGGCCGAGACCTCGACGATCAGGCGCGGATCGAACGGCACCGGCATGATGTACTCGGGGCCGTAGCGCAGCCGGCGGCCGGAATAGGCGCGGTCGACCTCGTCGGGCACGTCCTCGCGCGCCAGCTTGGCCAGCGCCTCGGCGGCGGCGATCTTCATCTGCTCGTTGATGGTGCGGGCCCGCACGTCGAGCGCGCCGCGGAAGATGTAGGGAAAGCCCAGGACGTTGTTGACCTGGTTGGGATAGTCGCTGCGGCCGGTGGCGGTGATGGCATCGCCGCGCACGGCCTTGACGTCCTCAGGCGTGATCTCGGGATCGGGATTGGCCATGGCGAAGATGATCGGCTTGGCCGCCATGTTGCGGACCATCTCCTGGGTCACCGCGCCCTTCACCGAAAGGCCGAAGAAGACATCGGCGCCCTTCATCGCCTCTTCCAGGGTGCGCGCCTTGGTGCGCACGGCGTGGGCCGATTTCCACTGGTTCATGCCCTCGGTGCGGCCCTGGTAGATCACGCCCTTGGTGTCGCACAGGATGGCGTTCTCGTGCGGCAGGCCCAGGGCCTTGACCAGCTCGATGCAGGCGATCGAGGCGGCGCCGGCACCGTTCACCACCATCTTGACGTCCTTGATGTCGCGGCCGGTGAGGTGCAGCGCGTTGAGCAGGCCGGCGGCCGAGACGATGGCGGTGCCGTGCTGGTCGTCATGGAACACCGGGATGTCCATCAGCTCGCGCAGGCGTTGCTCGATGATGAAGCACTCCGGCGCCTTGATGTCCTCCAGGTTGATGCCGCCGAAGCTGGGCCCCAGCAGCTTCACGCAGTTGATGAACTCATCGGGGTCCTTGGTGTCGACCTCCAGATCGATGCCGTCGACATCGGCAAAGCGTTTGAAGAGGACGGCCTTGCCCTCCATCACCGGCTTGCCGGCCAGCGCGCCGAGGTCGCCCAGGCCCAGCACCGCGGTGCCGTTGGAGATGATGGCGACGATGTTGCCCTTGGACGTGTAGTCGTAGGCAGTCGAAGGATCGCGCTGGATCTCCAGGCAGGGCGCGGCGACACCCGGCGAATAGGCCAGCGACAGGTCGCGCTGGGTGGTCAGCGGCTTGGTCGGGATGATCTCGATCTTGCCCGGCCGTCCGGCTGCATGCATGCGCAACGAGTCGGCTGCCAGATCGCCGGATTCGACCTGTTTGGGCTCGACATCGAACGGAGTTTCGGACACGGGCGTTCCCTCTCGACACGGAATACACTTCTTGGGCGAGTGCCAGACCTGTGCCAACAGATCAGGCCATCGCTTGTCCCCAGCGTTCTAGCCGACATGCATCGACGTGGAAACTCCCAGCATGTAGACTGCTTTCACAAATCCTTTGCCATCAAGACGTTGGTTTCCGTGCCCGATACGCGCACGCCTGAAGAGCTGTCCCCAGCGACGCCGCGCGGCGACTCCGAGCCGGCGGTGGCGATGACGCCCATGATGGTGCAGTACCTCGCCATCAAGCGACGCCATCCCGACCATCTGCTGTTTTATCGCATGGGCGATTTCTACGAGCTGTTCTTCGACGATGCGGTCAAGGGCTCGGCGGCGCTCGACATCGCGCTCACCAAGCGCGGGCAGCACCAGGGCGAGCACATTCCGATGTGCGGCGTGCCGGTGCACAGCCACGAGGCCTATCTCTCGCGCCTCATCCGCCAGGGCTTCAAGGTCGCCGTCTGCGAGCAGACCGAGGATCCGGCCGAAGCGAAAAAGCGCGGTGCGAAATCCGTGGTGAACCGCGACGTGGTGCGCGTCATCACGCCCGGTACCCTCACTGAGGATGCGCTGCTCGACGCACGCGCCCACAACTACCTCGCTGCCTTGTCGGAGGCCCAGGGGGCCATGGGCCTGGCCTGGCTCGACCTGTCGACCGGCAGTTTCGCCGTGCAGCCGATCGAGACGGCAAGCCTGGTGGCTGCCCTGGCGCGGCTGGAGCCGGGCGAGATCCTGCTGCCCGACCGGCTGCTGGCGCGGCCCGACAGCGCCGCGGCGCTGGCCGACTGGAAGACGGCGCTGACACCGCTGCCCTCGGCGCGCTTCGACAGCGACAACGCACGCCAGCGCCTGCAGCGCCTGTTCGGTGTCGGCGCGCTCGACGGCTTCGGCAATTTCGGCCGCGCCGAGATCGCAGCGTGTGGCGCCCTGGTCGACTATGTCGAGCTCACCCAGGCCGGCAAGGTGCCGGCGCTGTCGCCGCCGCGGCGCGAGAGCGCGTCGGGCACCATGGAGATCGATCCGGCGACGCGACGCAACCTGGAGCTGGTGCGGGCGCTGGACGGCCGCCGCGACGGCAGCCTGCTGGCCACCATCGATCGTACCCTGACCGGGCCCGGCGCACGCCTGCTGGCCGAGCGCCTGGCGGCGCCGCTCACCGACATCGCCGCGATCGAGGCGCGGCTCGACCTGGTGCGGTTCGCGGTCGAGACGCCGGCCCTGCGCGAGGCGCTGCGCGATCGCCTGCGCCTGGTGCCCGACATCGAGCGCGCCCTGCAGCGCCTGTCGGTGGGTCGCGGCGGTCCACGCGATCTGGCCAGCCTGCGCGATGGTTTGCGCCAGGCCGGCGACGTCGCGCTGTTGCTGGCGGACGCACCGGCACTGCATCGCCCGCCGCAGCTGGACGAGCTGGTGGGCGCGCTGAGCGGGCATGACGCGCTGGTCGAGGTGTTGGCGGCGGCGCTGGCCGACGATCTGCCGCTGCTGGCGCGCGACGGCGGCTTCATCCGCGCCGGCCACACGTCGGAGCTCGACGAGCTGCGCACCCTGCGCGACGACAGCCGCAAGACCATCGCCGGCCTGGAAGCCAAGTACCGTGCCGCCACCGGCGTCCAGTCGCTGAAGATCCGGCACAACAACGTCATCGGCTATCACATCGAGATCACCCAGACCAATCACGGCCGCTTCGAGCCGCAGGCGCACGGCTTCATCCATCGCCAGACCATGGCCAGCGCCACGCGCTATGCCACGGTCGAGCTGGGTGAGCTGGAGGCCAAGATCGGCCGTGCCGCCGATGCCTCCCTGCAGCTGGAGTTGAAGCTGTTCGAGGCGCTGGCGCGGGGGGCACTGGAGCGTTCGTCCGCGGTCGCCGCCGCGGCGCACGCGCTGGCAGCGCTCGATGTGGCGGCGGCGCTGGCCGAGTTGGCGGTGAGCGAGCGCTGGACGCGGCCGGCAATGGTGGCGGACCCGACGTTCGCGGTCACCGGCGGTCGCCATCCTGTCGTCGAGGCGGCGCTGCGGCGCCAGCGCACCACCAGCTTCGTGGCCAACGACTGCGCCCTGGGCCAGGATCGCCGGCTGTGGCTGCTGACCGGTCCCAACATGGCCGGCAAGTCGACCTTCCTGCGCCAGAACGCGTTGATGGCGATCCTGGCGCAGATGGGCGCCTATGTGCCGGCGGACCAGGCCACCATCGGCGTCGTCGATCGCCTGTTCAGCCGCGTCGGCGCCGCCGACGATCTGGCGCGCGGCCGCTCGACCTTCATGGTCGAGATGGTCGAGACCGCGGCCATCCTCAATCAGGCCAGCGCGCGCAGTCTGGTCATCCTCGACGAGATCGGGCGCGGCACGGCGACGTTCGACGGGCTCTCGATCGCCTGGGCGACCCTGGAGCACCTGCACGAGGTCAACCGCTGCCGGGCGCTGTTCGCCACGCACTATCATGAGCTCGGGGCGCTGGCGACGCGGCTGGCAGCGCTCAAGCCCTACACCATGCGGGTCAAGGAATGGCAGGGCGAGGTGGTGTTCCTGCACGAGGTGGCGCCCGGCGCCGCCGACCGGTCCTACGGCATCCACGTCGCCAAGCTGGCCGGCCTGCCGCCCGCCGTCGTGACCCGCGCCGAGGAGGTGCTGGCGGCGCTGGAGCAGGGCGAGCAGTCGGGCGCGGTAACACGGCTGGCCGACGACCTGCCGCTGTTTGCCGCCGCGCCGCCACGGCCCTCCGGCGGCAGCGGTGCCGCTGCGAAGGAGTCCGAGGTCGAAAAGGAACTGGCGGTGGTCAATCCGGATGAGCTGACACCGCGCCAGGCGCTGGAGCTGCTCTACGCCTTGCGTAACCGGCTGCCGGGACGCTCGGGGTGATGGCGATGCCTCAGCGTTCGGACACATCAGCCGCCGGCGAGGGCGCGCGCCGGCGCACGCTCTATGGCCGCCGGCAGGGCAAGAAGCTGCGGCCGGGCCAGCAAGGCCTGCTCGAGACCCTGCTGCCCCAACTGCTGGTGCCGGCGACGCACAGCCTCGATCCCAAGGACCATGCCGCACCGCTCGATCTGGCGGCATTGTTCGGTCGGCCGATGCCCGGCGGCTACTGGCTGGAAGTCGGCTTCGGCTCGGGCGAGCACCTGGTCTGGCATGCCGAGCACAACCCCGATGTCGGCCTGATCGGCTGCGAACCGTACATCAACGGTATCGCCAAGTGCCTGGCCCATATCGAGCGCACCGGCGTGAGCAACGTGCGGGTGTTCGACAACGATGCCCGCTTCGTGATGGCGGCCCTGCCGCCGGGCTCGCTGGGCCGCGCCTTCGTGCTGTTTCCCGATCCGTGGCCCAAGGTCCGCCACCAGAAGCGCCGCTTCGTTTGCCGCGCCACGCTCGACCGGCTGGCTGAGCTGATGGTGCCGGGGGCTGAGTTGCGCCTGGCAACCGACGATCCCATCCATCTGCCCTGGATGCTGGAGCAGGCCTGCCTGCACCCGGCATTCACCTGGCTCGCCGAGCGTCCCGGCGACTGGCGCCAGCGTCCGCCGGACTGGCCGCCCACCCGGTACGAGCAGAAAATGCTGGCCGGCCACCGCCCCACGTTTCTACGATTCAGACGGACTTAGTCCACTGGACTAAGTCCACTGTGAGCCCTACATTCTAATCATGGGCGAGCCTGTCACCATTCACGCTGCAAAGACCCAGCTGTCGCAGCTTATACGTCGCGTCGAAGCAGGCGAAGAGATCATCATCGCTCGTGGCGACAAGCCGGTCGCAAAGCTGGTGCCTGTTCAGGCTCCGATCACACCGAAGCGGCAGTTCGGGAGCCTCAAAGGGCAGGTCGCCCTGGACGATGCGTTTTGGGATCCGCTGAGCGACGAGGAGCTTGAGCTCTGGGGCCTAAAATAGGCCATGCCCCTGCTACTCGATACACATGCGTTGATCTGGTGGGCGGCGGGCAATGACATCCTGCCCGCCGATACGCGACGCGCTATCTACGACGCAGACGACGTTTTCGTCAGCGCCGTCTCTGCTTTTGAGATCACGACGAAATTCACGAAAGGCAAGCTGCCTCAAGCGGCCACCATTGCGCGCGACGTCGGCGCATATATGGCAGATCAAGGCTTCAAACCTCTGCCGATCTCGATTCGGCACGCCCAGGTCGCGGGCACGTTGCCCGGTCCGTCGCGCGACCCATTCGACCGGCTGCTCATTGCCCAGGCGATAGTCGAAGGACTGCCGTTCGTCTCGATCGAACAACCCTTCGATGCCTATCCGATCCGGCGCCTGTGGTAGCGACAGCGGGGCTGGATTCCACTGGACTCTGGACCCCGATTTACCTATATGCGGCCTCACATAGCGGTCCCGTCCGGCGGACCTAACAAGAAAGAGCGGGCCAAAAAGCCCGCTCTTCTCGTTTCCATCCGCCAAAGCCCTGCAGCGGCCATGAAAGACGCGATCGCGACGGAGCGACGACGAGGCGGCGTGACGGAGCTGGAACGGCGGATCGAGGGCATTGTCGGCCCGGCAGCGGAAGGGCTGGGCTATGAGCTCGTGCGCGTGATGCTCGCCGGTGGCGGGCGCGACGGGCGCCTCCAGATCATGGCCGAGCGGATCGACGGCGCTCCGATGACGGTCGAAGATTGTGAGCGGCTCAGCCGGACCGTGTCGGCGCTTCTCGATGTTGAGGATCCGATCGACGGTGCCTACACGCTCGAGGTGAGCTCGCCCGGGATCGACCGGCCGCTGGTGCGGCGCAAGGACTGGGAGCGCTGGACCGGCCACTTGGCGCGCGTCGAGCTCAACGAGCCGCTCGATGGCCGCAAGCGTTTCAAGGGCGTTCTGCTGGGCCTCGATGGTGACGATGCCCGGTTGCGGTTGGAGGATGGTGCCGAGGTTCACCTGCCGCTGCCGCGCGTGGCACGCGCCAAGCTGGTGCTGACCGACGCGCTGATCGCCGAAGCCGGCAAGCTGGCGGCAGCCAGCGACGGCGCGCCGTCGGATGCACATTGAGAGCACCGGCGGCTCGGCGCGCGAATTGACGACGGAGCAACGAACGATGGCCACGACAGCCGATATTCCCCGCCTGGAGATGATCCAGGTCGCCGATACGGTGGCGCGCGAGAAGGGGCTCGATCGCGAAGAAGTGCTGGAGGCCATGGAACTGGCGATCCAGAAGGCCGGTCGTTCCAAGTACGGGCTGGAGCACGACATCCGCGCCGAGATCGATCGCAAGAACGGCGAGATCAAGCTGCTGCGCTTCATGCAGGTGGTCGAGGCGGTCGAGAACGAGAACACCCAGATCTCGCTGCCCGAGGCGCAGCGCCGCAATCCGGACGCGCAGGTCGGCGACTTCCTGACCGACGAGCTGCCGCCGATCGACTTCGGTCGTATTGCCGCCCAGACCGCCAAGCAGGTGATCACCCAGCGCATGCGCGAAGCCGAGCGCAAGCGCCAGTACGAGGAATTCAAGGACCGCGTCGGCGAGATCGTGTCGGGCACCGTCAAGCGCGTCGATTTCGGCAATACCATCGTCGACCTGGGCGGCCGCGCCGAAGCCATCATCCGCCGCGACGAGTCGATCCCGCGCGAGGCGCTGCGGCCCAGCGACCGGGTGCGCGCCTACATCTACGACGTGCGCGAGGAGCCGCGCGGGCCGCAGATCTTCCTGTCGCGCACCCATCCGCAGTTCATGGCCAAGCTGTTCACCCAGGAAGTGCCGGAGATCTACGACAGCATCATCGAGATCAAGGCGGTGGCGCGCGATCCCGGCAGCCGCGCCAAGATCGCGGTGCTGAGCCACGATCCCAGCATCGATCCCATCGGCGCCTGCGTCGGCATGCGCGGCAGCCGCGTGCAGGCCGTGGTGCAGGAACTGCAGGGCGAGAAGATCGATATCATTCCGTGGTCGCCCGACACCGCCAACTTCGTGGTCAACGCGCTGGCGCCGGCCGAGGTGGCCAAGGTGCTGCTCGACGAGGACAAGGGCACGATCGAAGTCGTGGTGCCGGATGATCAGCTGTCGCTGGCAATCGGCCGCCGCGGTCAGAACGTGCGTCTGGCCGCGATCCTGACCGGCTGGGACATCGATATCGTGCCCGAGAGCGAAGAGTCCGAGCGTCGCCAGAAGGAGACGCGCGAGCGGGCCGAAGCGTTCCGCGTCACCCTGGATGTCGACGAGGTCATTGCCCATCTTCTGGTGGCGGAAGGCTTCTCGCGTATTGAGGAAGTGGCCTATGTCGGCCTCGAGGAGCTGACCTCGATCGAGGGCTTCGACGAAGAGCTGGCCGGCGAATTGCAGCGCCGGGCGCAGGCATTCATCGAGACGCGCGACGCCGAGTTCGAGAAGCGCCGCGTCGAGCTGGGCGTGACCGACGACCTGAAGGCGGTCGAGGGCCTGACGGCCGGCATGCTGGTGCTGCTGGGCGAGAAGGGCGTCAAGACGCTGGACGACCTGGCCGATCTGGCGGGCGACGAGCTGCGCGAGATTGTGGGCGAGGACGAGATGGACGGCGACGCCGCCAACGCCATCATCATGGCGGCGCGCGCGCATTGGTTCGAGGGCGAGGAGCCGCCCGCCGAAGAGGCCCCGGCGCAGGGCGCCACGGCCTAGGCGGTACGAGAAGGAGACGAGCGAGGTGCAGGTGGCGGTCGAGAGTGCAGCAGCGATGCCCGCGGTGCCGGTCATGGATGATCGGGCGGACGGGCCTGTGCGCACTTGCCTTGCCACCGGCGAAGCGCGCTCGCCCGACGACATGATCCGCTTTGTCGTCGCGCCTGATGGCCGCATCGTGCCCGACCTGGCGCGCAAGTTGCCGGGCCGTGGGCTATGGGTGACGGCGACGCGCGATGCGGTCGAGCGTGCCATCGCGCGCAAGGCCTTTGCGCGCGGCGCGCGCCGGGCGGTCGGTGTCGATGCCGATTTGCCCGAGCGGATCGAGGGGTTGCTGCGTGAGCGGGCGCTCGAGGCGCTCGCCCTGGCGCGGCGGGCGGGCGCGGCCGTGAATGGCTTCGCCAAGGTCGAGGAGCGCCTGCGCAGCCAGCGCTCGGGCCTTGTCGTCTGCGCCGCCGAGGCGTGCGACAGCGATAGTCGCGCCAAGCTCGTCGGTCGCGGCGGACAGGTCGTGGATTTCATCGACGCGGCAACGCTGGGCCGCGTTTTCGGTCGCGATGATGCGACCTATATCAGCGTCGCCACCGGTCCGCTTGCCGGACGCGTGGCGATGGAAATCGGTCGCTGGGCCGTGTATCGCGGCGCTGCCGGCAGGGCTGTGGGCGTGTAGCGGGCGTATGCGGATTGGAGAACGGCAGAACATGAGCGAGAGCACCGAGACCAAGCAGACCAAGCCGCTGACGCTGGGTGGCGCCGGCCGGCTGGATCTGAAGCCCAAGGTCGAGACGGGACAGGTGCGCCAGAAATTCTCGCACGGCCGCACCAAGG
>DATEIF010000667.1:0-8036 GCA_035279205.1 Vineibacter sp. | reverse complement strand
GTCGGCACGGCGGTGACGGCGCAGGTGTTTTCCTTCGATGTTTCGTGGCTGGCACTGGCGGCGCTGGCCGTGGGCGTCTTCACGTTCATGGCCGGCGGCAGTTCGGATCGCGTGAAGCATCTGGGGCGCATTGCCATCGGCCTGGGACTGATGCTGCTGTCGCTGCAGCTGCTGGGTGCCGCGATCGCGCCGATCCGCGAGTCGCCGCTGTTCCTGGCGGTGCTCGGCGCGCTGCACGACCAGCCGGTTCTGGCGTTCCTGCTGGCCGCCGTGGTGACGTGGCTGGTCCACTCCAGCCTATCGACGATCATCCTCGTCATGTCGCTGACGGCGGCTGGCGCCATCGCCTTGCCGGTGGCGCTGGCAATGGTGCTGGGCGCCAATGTCGGCGGCGCCGTGGGCCCTTACATCGATCAGACGGCCAGCCAGCCGGCGGCGCGCCGGGTGGCGCTGGGCAACCTTGCCATGCGTCTGGTGCCGGCGCTGGCGGTTCTGTTCGTGACGACCAACCTCGTGCCGTGGCTGACGATGGTCGATCCGACACCGGCGCGGGCCGTGGTGAACTTCCACCTGGCCTTCAACGTCGCGGCGTCCATCGTCGGCCTGCCGCTGATCGGCATCGTCTCCTGGATCTGCAAGCGCCTGCTGCCGGACCTGCCGGTCACCGATGATCCGGGCCAGCCGCGCTATCTCGATCCGCATGCGCTGGAGACGCCGGGCGAGGCGCTGGCGTGCGCCATGCGCGAGACGCTGCACCTGGGCGATCGCATCGAGGTCATGCTGGGCCAGACCATCGATGTCTTCGCGCGCGACGACGCGCGGCTGATGAAGGACGTCGAGCGCGCCGACAACGCGGTGGATCGCCTGTACGAGGCGATCAAGCTCTATCTGATCAGCGCCTCGCGGGCGGAGCTATCGCTGGATGAAAGCCGTCGATCGGCGGAGATCCTGACCTTCGTCACCAACCTGGAGCATGTCGGCGACATCATCGACAAGAACCTGATGGAGCTGGCGGCGAAGAAGATCAAGAACCGCCTGGCGTTCTCCGGCGAGGGCATGGACGAGCTGCGGGCCTTCCACGGCCTGGTGATGGACAATCTCAAGCTGGCCTTCAACGTATTCGCGATCCGCGATCTGGCGCTGGCGCGCCGCCTGATGGCGGGCAAGACGGCGCTGCGCGAGGCCGAGCAGCGCGCCGCCGAAAGCCATTTCGCCCGCTTGCGCCAGGGGCGGCCGGAGTCGATCGAGACCAGCGCGATTCACATGGATATCGTGCGCGACCTGAAACGCATCAATGGCCACCTGGCGTCGGTGGCGTACCCCATCCTCGAGGCTGCCGGCGAGCTCGCCGAGACGCGCCTGCGCATCAGCGACGAGCATCCCGTCAACGGCACGATCGGGCAGGGCAAGACGGTGGCGTCGTGATTTTCTACCTTCCCCCGCAAGCGGCACGGCTGTCCGGGGAAAAATTGCTGCGGCAAGCGTTGTGCTCGGTGACTGCGAGCACGGAGGCTGGCCTGTCTTCATAGAGACTCAGAGCGGGCGGTATCCCTTCTCCCCGCGCAGGCGGGGAGAAGGTGGACGCCGCGCAGCGGCGGCCGGATGAGGGGCTTCATCGGTATCGCGAGCGGATGCGGTTTTGCTTGCATCGACACGATCTGCATCAACATTGCGAAGCCCCTCATCCGCCTCAGGTACTTCGACGCGAAGCGTCGAAGTACCGAAACGGGCACCTTCTCCCCGCCTGCGCGGGGAGAAGGGATTTTTCCCCGGACAGTCCTGCGCAAAGCGGGGGAAGGTAGAAGGCTACTCCGCCGCGATCGGCAAGGCCTGCTCGTAGTCCTTGCCCTGCGCCACCATCACGGCGGGTGAGCCGCCGGTCTGCGCCGGGTCCCGCGCCAGGTGCCTGGCCAGCTCGAAACGGCCCAGCTGATCGGCGTGGACCTCGTCGGGGCCGTCGGCCACGCGCGTAATGCGGGCATAGACATAGGCCATGGTCATCACCGTGTCGGCGAAGCCGGCGCCGCCGAAGGCCTGGATCGCCATGTCGATGATCTCGCTGGCCACCTGCGGCGCCACAATCTTGATCATGGCGATCTCGGCCTTGGCGACGCGATTGCCGGCCTCGTCCATCATCCAGGCGGCCTTCAGCGTCAGCAGGCGCGCCTGTTCCAGATCGCAGCGCGCCTTGGCGATGCGCTGGCGCCAGACCGATTGCTCCGCGATCGGCCGGCCGAAGGCGACCCGTTCGCTCAGCCGGCGGCAGACGCGTTCCAGCGCCCGTTCGGCGATCCCGATCATGCGCATGCAATGATGGATGCGGCCGGGACCGAGGCGGCCTTGTGCGATCTCGAAGCCGCGGCCTTCGCCCAGCAGCATGTTTTCGGCCGGCACCCGCACGTTGTCGAAGATGGTCTCCATGTGCCCGTGCGGCGCATCACTGACGCCGAAGATCGGCAGGTAGCGGCGGATGCGCACGCCGGGCGCATCGGTAGGGACCAGGATCATCGATTGCCGCTGATGGCGGTTGGTCGCGTGCCGGTCGCTGACGCCCATGGTGATGAGGACCTTGCAGCGCGGATCGCCGGCGCCCGAGGTCCACCATTTGCGGCCGTTGATGACGTAGTCCGACCCGTCGCGGCGGATTTCGGTTTCGATGTTGGTTGCGTCCGAGGACGCCACCGCCGGTTCGGTCATGGCGAAGGCCGAGCGGATGTGGCCATCGAGCAGCGGCTCGAGCCACTGCTTCTTCTGCGCCGCGGTGCCGTAGCGCTCCAGCACTTCCATGTTGCCGGTGTTGGGCGCATCGCAGTTGAACACCTCCGGCGCCCACCACGAACGGCCCATGATCTCGGCCAGCGGCGCGTATTCGAGATTGGTCAGTCCGGCGCCGCGGGCGCTCTCGGGCAGGAACAGGTTCCACAGTCCCTGGGCGCGCGCCTTGGCCTTGAGATCCTCGAGCAGCTCCAACGGCCGCCACTGCCGGAAATCGTCGGGCTGGCTGAAGGCGTGGCGGAAGAGCGCTTCCTCGTTGGGATAGATGTGCGCCGCCATGAAGCGTTCGATCCTGCCCTGCAGGTCAACGACGCGGTCGGAAGGCCGGAAGTCCATGCGAGGTCCCTTTCGCAACGATTGAGGGACCATAGACAAGGCGATAACATCAAAAAAATGAATTGATTGAATGGTCGGAGATGAATCCTATGCATCCATCCCAGATCGACCTCAACCTGTTCGTGGTGTTCGAAGCGATCTACGCCGAAGGCGGCGTCACGCAGGCCGGCCGGCGCCTGAACCTGACGCAGCCTGCCATCAGCCATGCGCTCGCTCGCCTGCGCAGCGTCGTCAACGACCCGCTGTTCGTTCGCCAGGGACAGTCGATCGTCCCCACGCCGGTGGCACGGCAGATGATCGCATCGGTGCGCCAGTCGCTGCAGGGCCTCAACGCCACGCTCAGCCGGGTGAGCGGTTTCGATCCGGCCACCGCGCGCATGCGCTTCACGATCGGCATGCGAGATGTGATGGAGTCCGTCGTGCTGCCGCCGCTGATGAAGACGATCGCGCGGCAGGCGCCGCTCGTCGATGTCGCGGTCGTGAAGTCCAGCCGGCGCGACCTCGACACGGAACTGGCGGCCGGCACGATCGATGTCGCGATCGACGTCCAATTGCCGGTGCCGGAAACCGTCCATCGTGCCCGGATTACACCTCAGGCGTTGGCCGTGATCGCGCGCCGCGGTCACCCGAAGATCCGCGGCGCGCTCGATCTCGAGACCTACCTGGCGCAGGAGCACATCGTGGTCAGCTCGCGCCGGCGCGGACAGGCGCTGGAGGACTATGAGCTGAGCCGGCGCGGGCTGCACCGGCACGTGCGGCTGCGCTGCCAGCATTATTTCGCGGCGTCGCGCGTCGTCAGCCAGACGGATCTGCTGTGCACCATGACCGAGCCGCTGGCACGCCTGCTGGTGAAGCTGTCCACGGCGCAGGTTCTGCCGCTGCCGCTGAAGATGCCGACCTTCGATACGTTCCTCTACTGGCACGCCCACGCCGAAGAGGACCCCGCCAACCGCTGGCTGCGCGCACAGCTGCTTGACGCGTTGTCGTCCTGAGCGAAGCGAAGGACCTTGCGGTGCGTCGATCGTCCACGATGGTAGGGCGGCCCGCTGCTGGAAGACTGCACCACAGAGGCACAGAGGCACAGAGGACACAGAGGTACACAGAGAGACGAGATCGCGCCAAAGGCGCAATTCAGCTTTTCTCTGTGTTCCTCTGTGTCCTCTGTGCCTCTGTGGTAAGTCTTCGTGTCTCAAACGCGCCATTCCATTTCGATCGGCGCACCGCAAGGTCCTTCGCTTCGCTCAGGACGACGGCTCTAATCCATCACGATGGCGACGCGGCCCAGGACTTGGCGGTCGAGGATGGCGCGCATGGCGGTGGATACCTCGGTCAGCGCGAAGGTGCGATCGACGTGCGGCCTCAGGCGGCCAGCCTCGACCTCGTCGTACAGGCGGCGGTGCAGCGCGGCCATGCGGTCAGCATGCTCGAAGCGCGCATCGTGCGGGCTCCAGCCGACATAGTAGCCGAGGTTGCAGCCCACCACGGTAAGGTTCTTCACCAGCAGGATGTTGGCGGGGATGGTCGGTATGGTACCGCCGGCGAAGCCGATCGGACAGATGCGCGCCTCCGGCGCCATGCAGCGCAACGACTGATCGAACACGTCACCGCCGACCGGGTCGAGGACGGCATCGACGCCACGGCCTGATGTGAGACGCAGCACCTCGTCGCGGAACGCCGTGGCCCGGTAGTCGATGACGTGATCGGCGCCGCGGGCGCGCGCGAAGGCGCATTTCTCGGGACCGCCTGCCGTGGCGATGACCCGGGCGCCGACCGCCTTGGCGATCTCGACGGCAGCGAGGCCAACGCCGCCGGCCGCGGCGTGCACCAGCAGCCACTCGCCCGCCTTGAGGTCCATGAACTGCGGCCACAGCAGGGCCGCGCCGGCGGTCGGGTAGGAGATCGACAGCGGTATGGCGCGCGCCCAGTCGAGCGACGGTGGCTTGGGAAAGACGTTCACCGTGTGCGCCACGGCCTCCTCGGCGCAGCCGCCCCAGTCCAGTACGGCATAGACGGCATCGCCGACCTTGAAGGATTGAACCTCGGCGCCGGTTTCGATGATGGTGCCGCTGACCTCGGTGCCGGGTGCGAAGGGGAGGGGCGGCTTGCGCTGGTATTTGCCGGCGATGACCAGGGACGTTGCGAAGCTGATCCCGGCGGCGCGCACGGCGATGCGCACTTGGGCCGGACCGAGCGGCGGCCGTGCGACGTCCTCCAGGCGAAGCGACTCCGGTGGTCCCCATTGGTGGCAGATCATCGCTCGCATTCGTCCTCACCTTCCGATCGACCACGCACAGCACGCCTGTGCCGCCGCCCCCAACCAAGCGGTTTCACTCGTGAAAGGCAACACCGTCATCCCGAGCGCCAGCGAGGGATGACAAGCATCACAGGCCGTCGGCGCGGCGCTCCAGTTCGTCCCAGTGCAGGATATCCAGGCGGTCCCGCATCCATGCCTGCTCGGGCTCGCGCACCAGGTTCCACAGCATGCGTTTGAAGTTGTGCAGTGCATGGGCCTGCGCGGGTTGACGGTCCTGTCCCATGCCGTCGACCACGACCCGGCGGACACTCTCCATCACGCTCACGACGGCAGCCGGTGCGTCGTAGAGCGCGCCGGCCGGGTCGATCCACATTTCGTACAGGCGCTGTGCGCCGTCCTCGCGTTCCGGTCCCATGCGCAATTGCACCCGCTTCAGACGAAGCCGGCGGGCCAGCGACAGCCAGCCACCGCGCGTGGCACGCTCCGGGCTTTCGGGAAGACACACCGCCAGCCTGCCGGACACTTGTACGATCGCGCGATCGGGCTGATCGCCGCGGCCAGGTTGCAGCACAACCACGGTGCGCCGCGAGCGCAGGGCGTCCAGCGTCGGCGCCAGGAAGGTCGTGAAGTAGTGGATGGCCAGCCCCGTCGATGGTCGCATCGTGAAGGCGGCATTGCCATCGATCTCGCGAATCCGTCCGGCCAACAGGCTGGCGTAGGGGCGCAGTTGTGCCGGCAGGTCGCCCTTGGTGTTCACGGCGAGATCGTCAATCACCAGGCCGGCAAGGCCACCGAGGTCGACCCTGGCCCCATCCGGCGCGACCAGCAGCGCAACGCAGCGGCCCACCCCCACGGCACCGGACATCACGCCCAGGTCGTACATGATGCCATCGCGCACTGAGGTCGCACCGGCCAGGTCGGCGGGCAGGATGACACGGATGCCGAAATCGCTGCGCAATGCCATGCGGCGGGGGGTGTCGATCGGGCCGTTGCCTAAGGCCAGTTCGGTCGATCCGAGATACGTGCTGCTTAGGCCGTTCTCCACCAGCAGCTTCTGCAAGACGTTCGCAATCTCTTCGCCGGACCGCGAAGCCAAGACCACAACACGCGGTGTGTCCATGCGTCCTCCCGGGCCGCATCATAGATGGACCCGGTGTGGTTCAAACGCCGAACTGGTCTGATCGCTTCAGCTTATGAATTCTTCCCGGCACAGCGATGTCATAAATCACGCCAACGTCACGGGAAGCGATCTGGCGCCGCGCAGGATGAGCGAGTCGTGCCAGTCGGGCTCGGTGATGGCGAGGCGGATGCGGGGAAAGCGTTCCGCCAGGCGCACCGCGGCGATCTGTGCTTCCAGGCGCGCCAACGGGGCGCCCAGGCAGAAGTGGATGCCATGACCGAATGTCAGGTGCGGGTTGGGATCGCGCGAGAGGTCGAAAGCCTCGGCGTCGGTGAACGCCTCGGGATCGCGGTTGGCGGCGTTGACGAAGGCGAACACGCGCTGGCCGGCGCGGATGGTGCGGCCGTGCATCTCGACATCCGCCGCTGCGACGCGAGCCACAGCGCCTGACGGGCCGTCATAGCGCAGCCATTCCTCGACGGCGGCGGGGGCCAATGCCGGCGCCGCCAGCAGGCGTTCCCATTGCTCGCGAAAGCGCATGCAATAGAGAAACCCGTTGCCGATCAGGTTCGTGGTCGTCTCATGGCCGGCGAACAGCAGCAGGATGCAGGTACCGATGATCTCGTCGGTGCTCAGGGCGTCGTTCTCGTCGCGCGCCAGCACCAGCTTGCTGATCATATCGCCGGTCGGCGCCGCCGTGCGGGCTTCGACCAGGGACCGGAAGTAGCCGGACATGGCGCGCGCCCCCTGCTCGGCGCGCAGATACTTGTTGCCGGCGACCTGGGCGGTGCCGATGAACAGCGCGATGTCGTCGGACCACACCTTGACCTCGCGCAGGTCGGCGCGCGGCACGCCCAGCATGTCCATGATCACGGTCGCCGGCAGCGGGTAGGCGAAGTCGGCGATGTAGTCGACGGCCTCGCCGCGCGCCGCCTTGGCCGCCATGTCGTTTAGCAGCAGATCGACGATATTCTCGACATTGGGGCGCAGGTTCTCGACCGCGGTGGGCGTGAAGACCTTGTTGAACAGCCGCCGCAGGCGCGTGTGGTCGGGCGGATCGCGAAACACCATCCAGTGGTTCAGGTAGCGCACCAGGTTCTCGATGCCGCCGCGCTGGACCTCGGCGTTGGCCTTGAAAAACGGCGTCAGGCGGTCGGCCGAGATCTCCCGGTTGTTGAGCGTGACCCGCCGCACGTCGTCGTAGCGCGTGATGATCCACGCCTTCATGGCCGGCGACCAGTGCGCCGGGTCGTCCTGCCGCAACCGCGCGAATTCGGGGAACGGATTGGCGTTGGTGGCGGGGTTGCCGAGGTCGAACACGTAGGTCATGGCGGGAACCATCAGGATGGGCGCCAAGGCTAGCGGTTCGGGCTGTACCAAACAAGTGTTTGTTTGCTACAATGCGCCATGTCCGACACGCGTTCCCGCGCCGCTGCCGCGGCCAAGTCGAACCGCCGCGTCGCGCTGCTGACGGCGGCGGCGCGGCATTTTGCCAATGGCGGTTTTGAGGCGGCATCGATGCGCGACATCGCGCGCGAGGTCGGCATGCTG
>DATEIF010000666.1:0-2674 GCA_035279205.1 Vineibacter sp. | reverse complement strand
GAGCCATACAAGAGCATGGCGACGGATACCGGCACGCTCGTCGTCTTCGCGCTGCCGTAGGACGTTGTCGACACGGGCGGGCCGCGGTGCCCGCCCGTGTTTGCCAGATGCGACTGATGGGATCGCGGCATGAAACGGACCAGGCTTCTGTTCTTCGCCAGCTTGAGCGCGACCGTTTCGCTGCTCGTCGCTTCCGCCCACGGACAGCAGAACCCGCCGCCTGCCCAGCAGCAGGAGCAGGGACAGCCGCAGGAGCAGGCCCCCAAGATGGACGTGGCCCGGCTCTTCGCCACCACGTGTGGCTGGTGCCATGAGGGCGGCGGCCGCAAGCAGGGGCGCGGACCCAAGCTCGCCGGCACGGACAAGTCCGACCAGTTCATGATCACCCGGATCAAGGCGGGGAAGTCGCCGGGCATGCCGGCGTTCGGCAGGTCCTTCAATGATGAACAGATCCAGGCAATCGTCGCCTACATCCGCAGCCTGCCCGACCCGTGACCGCGGCGGACGCATGACCCGACCCGCAGCAATGTCATTTTTCGGAGGCCTGTCGCTGTCCGCACTGGCGGCCGTCTTTGCCGCCACGCCGGCAGCCACGCGCTCGCTGTCCGCGATCGAGATGCGCGGCGTCATCAGCCTGTGCGCACATCCCGACGCGCTGCCCTTCGCCAGCCGCAAGGACAACCCGCCGGGCTTCCAGGTCGAGCTGGCGCAGGCGCTCGCGCAACGTCTGGGCGTCAGCCTCGATGTGGCGTGGGTGATGAGCCGGGTTCAGTTTCGCGCCGCCGAGTGCGACATCGTTCTCGACACGATCGTCAATCGGGAAGCCCAGGCCGAGACCCGCATGCAGGTGTCCAAACCCTATCACCGCAGTGGTGTCGCGCTCGTCTTGCCGGCCGGCGTCCAGGGCACGAGCTCGTTCCACGACCTCGACAAGAGCAAGCGGATCGGCGTGCAGAAGGGATCGCTGGCGCAAATGATCCTCTCGCAGCGCGGTCACCAGACGACGCCGTTCGATTACGAAGGCGAAATGGTCGATGCGCTGGCGGAAGGCTCGATCGATGCCGCGGCTATCTCACCGGCCAGCGCCGGCTTCTTCAATATCCGCCATCCCCAGCAGGCCTTGCGGATCGTTCACGCCTACGACCAGGAGCCCGAGCTGTCATGGACGGTCGCCGTTGGCATGCGCGGCGCCGACACGCCCCTGCGGCAACGGATCGATGCCGCCATCGAGCAAATGCTGGCCGACGGTACCATCCGCACTATCTACGCACGCTACGGCGTCGAGCATCGTCCCCCGGTGGCGACCAAGTGAGCTGACCTCGCTCATCCGTTATTGCGGCCCGGCGCGGCAGGCCCGGCAACGAGGGCGGCGTGCTCGACCGCGATGCGGGCCGCCAGTTCGACGTTGCTTTTGACCAGCGCGATGTTGGCCCTGAGGCTGGCGCCGCCGGTCAGGGCATTGACGCGGGCCAGCAGGAACGGCGTCACCTCTTTGCGCGACACGCCGGCAGCGTCGGCATCACGGCAGGCATCGGCGATCAGCACATCCATGTCGGCCGCCGGCAATGCGTGCTCAGCCGGAACGGGATTGGCGATCAGCATGCCACTTTGGATGCCCAGGCGTTGCTGGGCATGGATGATGTCGGCGACGGCGCGGGGCGTATCGACGCGATAGTCGACCTTGTGATCGCTCTCGCGCGCGAAAAAGGCCGGGAATACCTGCGTGCCAAAGCCCAGAACCGGCACACCCTGGGTTTCGAGGACCTCCAGCGTCTTGCCGATATCGAGAATCGACTTGATGCCGGCCACCACGGCGACGGGCGTGCGACCCAGCTCGATCAGGTCGGCGGAGATGTCGAACGTTTCCTCGGCACCGTAATGCACGCCACCGATGCCGCCGGTACCGAAGACCGCGATACCGCAACGCGCCGCAACCACCATGGTGGCGGCGACGGTCGTCCCCGCCGTGGCGCCGGTGGCGACAAGAGCCGCAAGGTCGCGGCGCGATGCCTTGCGGGCATCGCGTGCCTGAGCCAGTCGGCCGAGATCCGCCTCGCCGATACCGACGCGGATGCGGCCATCGATGATGGCGATTGTTGCCGGCGCTGCACCGGCGCCGCGCGCGATCGCTTCGACCGCCACAGCCATCTCCAGATTGGCCGGGTAGGGCATGCCATGGGTGATGATGGTCGACTCAAGCGCCACGACCGGCCGACCCTCGGCCAGGGCCGAGCGCACCGCCGGCGCCACCTCGATCAGATCGTCATCGCGTGCCCGCATCGGCCACCTCCAGATGCGGGCCACTCATACCGCGGGCGGCGCGCTGCAACCAGCCGCCGTTGCCCGACCCGCGCCCGATCAGTGCACGTCCGTCATCTGGCGTGCCGCCGCCTCCGGCTGGAACGCGACCTGCAGCAGCGTCAGCATCCGGCTCTCGCCGCTGCGGGTATGCCACGACATCGACTGGCCCTCGGCCAGACCGATGAGCGCCGCGCCGACCGGCGTCAGCACCGAGATCCTGCCCGCCGCGACGTCTTCGTCCTCGGGATAGACCAGCGTTATCGCGCGATCGCGACCGCTGGCATCGTCGCGAAAGATGCAACGCGAGTTCATCGTCACGACTGACGCAGGGATCTGCTCCGGTGCGACAACGTCGGCGCGATCGATCTCGCGC
>DATEIF010000665.1:0-14547 GCA_035279205.1 Vineibacter sp. | reverse complement strand
CACGGTGAAAAAACCGCCGGCGTTGTGATCGCCGGGCTCGAGATAGACGGCGCCGCCCGGCGCATTGCCCAACACCTTGGCGGCGATGCCGCCGTCGGTGACGACGTCCTCGCGCATCGGCAGGGTCACGTCCGAGACGCTGGCCAGCGGTTCGACGCCTTGCGTATCGACCTCGTTGAGTTGCTCGATCCAGGTCAGGATGCCGGACAGCTCCTTGGCGAGCTGCGGCTGCTCGGCTTCCGGCACCTTCAGCCGGGCCAGCCGGGCGATCTTGGCCACGGTATCGACGTCGATCGACATGACGAACTCCAACGAGAAACGAGCCTGCACCTACCCGCTTTTGCGGCATCGCGGCAAGGCCGCCGTCACGCGTTCAGGCACATCTCATTTTTAAAGTGAAACGTGAAGATATTTTTCATTTAATATCAATGTATTATACATCAATCCTCATAATTAAATTCACTTAGATCCCAGGCTGTCCTCCAGCGCCGCGGCGCCGGGGCTTCCGGGCAAAGCGGCATAGACCACCAGACGCAGGTGGCGATCTTCATCGACGACGAGCCTCTCGTGCTCGAAACCGACAGGCCCAACGCCCTGGATCTCCACTTCAGCCAATCCCTTGGTGCACCCATCACTGTCCTGGCGGCGCCACCAGGCGCGGAACTCGGATGACACCTGTTCCAGCTCACCGATCAGGACTCCCATCGCCGCGTCGTTGGGTGCGCTGGCGAAGTCGCGCCGAAAGTCGGCCAGCAGGCGCGGCGCATCGCGCAGCCATTGCGGCGCGCGGCGGCGCAGGTCGGGATCAGCGAAAAGCATCCGCAGCAGGTTGGGATTGTCGCGTGCACTGAAGGCGAACAGAAGGTCGGCGGCCCGGTTCCAGGCCACGACATCCCAGCGCAGGTTGATGACGTAGGCCGGACGCAGCACGAGGTCGTCCATGACCCTCTGCACCAGCGGCGAGACGGTACCCCACACGCCACCGGCGGTCGGCGGCGGGCGCTGATGCGCCAGCAGGAACAGATGGCAGCGGTCCACCGAATCGAGCTTCAGCACGCGCGCGATGTTGTCGAGCACGGCGGCGGAGACTCCGATCTCGCGTCCCTGCTCCAGCCATGTGTACCAGGTGATGCCGACACCGGCGAGCGCCGCCACCTCCTCGCGCCGCAGGCCCTTGGCGCGCCGCCGCCGCCCCGATGGCAGGCCGACGTCGCCCGGCGTCAGTTGCTCGCGCCGGAAGCGCAGGAATTCCGAGAGCTCCTGGCGGCTGCGATCAAGACTGCGCGGCGGCATGAGACTGTTACCTCGAGCAACAGCATAACCAGTCAAATTGTCCTGGCATGGCTGCGGGCACACATGGCGATGACGCGGCTTGGCCGCAAGCATGACGACACCCGCAGCGAGGTTCCATGAAAGCGCTCATCCTGTGCTCCAGTCCCCGACGCGAGGGCAATTCGGCCCGGCTGGCCGACGCGGTCGCCACCGGTCTCGCCGCCGGCGGCCATGACACCGAGACCGTTCATCTGGCCGACACCATCGGCGGCTTCATCCGCGATTGCCGGACCTGCCGGCGGGCCGACGGCACGTGCTCGATCGACGACGGCCATGCGTCGCTGTTCCTTGATCGCTTCCTGGCCGCCGACGGCATCGTCGTGGCGACACCGGTGTACTGGTACAGCATGTCGGCGCAGCTCAAGGCGTTCTTCGACCGCATGTCCTGCTACCTCTTTGCCGCCTATCCGCAGGCCGAAGACGTCAAGCGCCGCATGCAGGGCAAGCGCATCGGGCTGGTGCTGAGCTCCGAGGAAGCCTACCCGACCCTGTCGGCGGGGATCATCCAGCCGATCCAGGAGTATGTCCGCTACACGAACGCCACCTTCGTGGGCGTGGTGCATGGACAGGGCAACGCCCGCGGCGAGGTCGATCGCGATCCGCGCCACCCGATCGCCCAGGCCGAACGGTTCGGCCGCGATTTCTTCGCGCTGCGCTACACCGACTATCAGATCGACACGCCGCGCCCGTCGCGCGTGTGGGATGCGGATGGGCATGCCTCTCACCATGGCACTTGAGACCGGCGCACGCCTCTCGCGGCGTCGGCGACGGAAATGCTGCGCAACAAATCTGCACCGCGATTCCGATCGAAAACCGCAATGCGCTTTTGTTGCGGCGCTGCAGCGCGTAACGTGACCGTCTCGCGCCGCCACAGAGGAGTCGCCTGCAGCATGGAGCGCAGCGTCGTGATGATCCACGGCATGTGGGCCACGCCCCATGTCTGGCGCCACTGGGGACCGTTTTTCGCCGCGCGCGGCTGGACGGTGCTGACCCCGGCGCTGCGCCATCACGATGCGCCACCCCTGTCGGCGCCGCCCGGCCTGGCCACGGTATCGCTGCTGGACTATGCCGCGGACCTTGAGGCGTATATCGCGACCCTGCCGGCCAAGCCGGTGATCATCGGCCACTCCATGGGTGGGCTGCTGGCGCAGATGCTGGCGGCGCACGGCGCGTGTGCGGCCGCCGTCTTGCTGTGCCCGGCGCCGCCGGCCGGGGTCTTCGCACTGCATTCGTCGGTGATGCGGGCGTTCCTGCGCATCCAGATGCAGTGGGGATGGTGGAAACGGGCGCATCGCGCCACGCGCCTGGAAGCGATGTACGGCACCTTCAACACCTGCACCGACCGCATCGCTTGCGAACACGACTACGCCCACTTCGTGCACGAGTCGGGCCGCGTGCTGGTCGAGATCGGCCTGCCCTTCCTCGACCGCCGGCATGCCGCGCGGGTCGATCCGGCGGCAGTCACCTGTCCGACCCTGGTGATCGGCGCCGAGAAGGACCGCATGACGCCGCCGGGCGTCGTGCGCCGGGTGGCCCGCCGTTATGCCGCCGAGCATCGCGAGTTCCCCGGCCAGGGCCACTGGATCGTAGGCCAGCCCGGCTGGCAGGAGGTCGCATCGTTCGCTGCCGACTGGGTCGAGAGTCGCCTGCCGGCGCCGACCGACACCGCCGCGCCCTAGTGCGCGGGATCGCCGGTTGCGGATACGGCTGTCATCCCGAGCGCAGCGAGGGATCCAGGGGCGGAGCCTGGATCCCTCGCTGCGCTCCAGATGACAATCACGACTCGCCTTTCAGCGATAGTCGACACTAGAAACACGCATGGCACTGATCGACATCGCCGCACTGCCCACCGTGCTGCCGCCGCAAGGCCGGCTGCTGGGCCTTGATATCGGCACCCGCACCATCGGGCTCGCGACATCGGACGTCCTGCGCTCGCTCGCCACGCCACTGCGCACGATTGCCCGCACGAAATTCACCAAGGATGCCGCTCAGCTGGCCGAGGTCGTGCGCCAGCACGAGGTCGCGGCGCTGGTCGTGGGCCTGCCGCTCAACATGGACGGCAGCGAGGGGCCGCGCTGCCAGTCGGTGCGCCAGTTCGTGGCCAACCTGATGGCGCTGGATACCGCGCTGGGTCCGCGGCCACCGAATCGCTTCGCGGACCTGCCGATGGTGCTGCAGGACGAGCGCCTGTCGACCGCCGCCATCGAGCGCACCATGATCGAGAGCTACGACATGTCGCGCCAGAAGCGCGATGCCCGCATCGATGCCGCGGCCGCGGCGTGGATCCTGCAGGCGGTGCTGGATCGGCTGGACCGGCTGCGCCGTGCCGGGGATTAGGGCACCGTCATCGCGATCGATCACCGTCATCCCGAGCGCAGCGAGGGATCTCCTGCGAGGGAGGCACCGTGCGCCTTTCGCGGGAGATCCCTCGCTGCGCTCGGGATGACGGCTATGACGGCTACCGAAGCGAAGGACCCTGCAGCGTCGCGGTCCATCCACGATGCACCGGGCGGATTAACGGCACATCGTCCCCCCGAACCGTTCGCCGCAAGGCCCTTCGCAACCGGTCCCAAGCGAGGCCGAGGGGGCACGCTCGGGACAGAGAGATCTCGGTGTCAGCGAGCGGTCGCCGCCTGCGCCACCAGCTTGGCGTCGGTCGCGCCATTGAGGTTGGCCGACTGGGGTTGGCCACAAGCCGCCAGCAGCAGCGCCAGGGAAGCGATGGCAAAAATGGTCTTCATGGTGTCCTCACTGATCATAGGCCGCCGCGTCAAGAACCCAGGCTGCGCCGCGGCGATGGCGCGGCCTGAGCGTCAGATCGAAAACGGTTTGCTGTTCAAGAAACTGGCGCCGACATTGCCGGCGGTCCTGAAGCTGGGCGTCTGGGTGGGCGGCATGCGGCTGACGATGGTCTGATGGAACAGCCGATAGCCGCCGCAGAAGGCGCCGTCGTTCCACACCCGCTTGAGATTGGCGGTGAACAGTCCGTTGCGCTTGCCGTCCAGCGACAGCTGATCGTCCATGCAACCCGCGATGCGGATCACGCCGGCCTGCGGCTCGATCCTGCGCGCGTCGGCAGAGGCCGCCTGCAGGGCCAGGTATGACCGGCGCTGCCCGTTGTAGGCGGCGATCGTCACCTCGATCGGCGCAGATCGGCTGGGCGCCGCCGACAAGGACGTCGGTGACTCGCTGCCGATCTGCGCCAGCTGATTGGCGAATACCGACAGCGGCAGCAGCCCGGCATCGCGCCGCAGCTTGACCACGGTGCCGCTGTGGCAGCTGTCGGACAGAACGACGATGCGCACGCCCTTCTTGAAGCGGGCGAACAAGCGGCGCAGTTCGCCCTCGATCAGCTGCCGGTCGTACAGGCACCACGTCTCGTCGTAGCGATCATCCTCGTCGGACGATTCATCCGGGATCTGACCACCGTGGCCGGAGTACGTGACCAGCAGGAGATCACCCTCCTCCAGGGTCTGGGTGAACTCGAGCATGTCCTCGATGAACCGGTCCGACGTCGCCTGGCTGGTCAGATGAACGCGCCGGTCGACGAAACCTGCGGCCTGCGCGATGCTCGCCATGTCCGCGGCATCGCTTTCGCCGGCGTTGAGGCGTCCCGCCCATCCGTCGTAGTGCGACGGATCCACGCTGTTCAATCCCAGATGCAACGAATATCCGCGAGCCATGAACTATCCCTCTGAGGCGCCGACAACCGCGTTCGAGCGGTTCAGCTCAGGTCGGCAAAGAACCGCCTGAGCCACGACGGGAACGCCGGCGCCGCGTACGCGCCGGCAGCGAACTGCGCGGCAGGCACGCCAGGAAACGCCAGGATGCGACCGCCGCTCTCGCTGGTGCCGACGGCGAAGCGGTCAGGCTGATGCTCGCTGTCGCGCATCGGCGTCAGGCCGGACTCGCTGCTGTTGATCGCTTTGGTCATCGCGTGCCTCCCTGCCACGGTGTCTTGGTGCTGGCGATCGGACCGGCGTCGGCCGCGGCCGGCGACACGGTTTCGGGCAGCGCGCTCATCAGGCGGGCGAGGCCCACCTGGGAGCGCACGCCCAGCTTTTCGAAGCAGCTGGCCAGCTGGCAGTTCGCCGTCGACGGCGAAACATTCAGCATCGCCGCCGCCTGCGGGCGGCTGAAGCCGCCGCCGATCAGCATGGCGACGCGGGCCTCGGCCGGCGTCAGGCCGGCGGCGGCCTGCAACGCGCTGGTCACGTCACGTGGCTGCGCCTCGGGGTCGACGATCAGGATCAGCGCCATGCCGCCCTCGATCGCCGCATGCAGTCCCGACGGTACCGGCGGCAGGGGTGCGGCGATGACCAGGAGCGGCGCGCGTCCCGACGGACGCGATACGCGCAACGGGCCACAGAGCGGCACGTCCTCGCCGGCTGCGACGGAGAGCGCCGCCGCGAGGCAGCGGCCCAGCGCCCGGCTCTCGGCAGGAAAGGCCGCCGTGGCCTGCAGGCTGCCGTCGAGGCCGATCACGATGCCGTCGCCTTCGCGCAGCAGCGCCTCGGCCGGCGGATTGACGGTCACGATGCGCCTCTGCGCATCCATCAGCAGTGCCGGGCCCGGCATGAACTGCAGCACGCGTGCCAGTTGCCTCTGAAGATAGCCCTGCACGTCATGATCATCGCCAGCACTGTCGGCGAAGCGGGCCGACCGTCCCTCCGACGCGCGGTGAGATGGGATGTCGCCCGCGTCGCGATTGTTCACCATGACCGTGAGCACCGGCCTCGCGCGCTCCGGCGCTGCGTTGATGTCCTGCAGAACTGATACTGCCACCATGACTCGCCCCCTTTGTCCGTGCGAAACGGCGCGCATCGCCCCTTTCTCCAGACCGCTGCCGTTCTGCGTGTTGCTGCGATGCGGGGAGTTTCACTGGCGGCGGCTCAAAAGCCGGGACGACAGCGCTCGGATTGCGCTCGGCTAGCGTGAAAAATGATATAGTGTGCGGGCTTGCAGATATTTTTTGGGGACATGAGCCAGAAGCGCCCGTTTGCGCTCGACCTCTTGGGGCCCTTCCGGCTTAGCGGGCCGGACGGCCAGCGGATCGAGATCACCAGCAAGAAAGGTGTCGCGCTGATCGCCATGCTGGCCATGGCCAGCGATGGCGAGCACACGCGCGGATGGCTGCAGGACAAATTGTGGGGTGAACGCCAGCGGCCGCAGGCACAAAGCAGCCTGCGCCGCGAGCTGACGGCCTTGCGCCGCTGCCTCAACATCCTCCCGCAGCCGCTGCTGATCAGCGAACATGACCGCCTGAAGCTTGACCTTGACCAGATCGATATCGATGCGCGCGCCCTGATGTTCGGCATTACCGGGGCTCGCCCCGAGCGGCGCGCCGGCGAATTCCTCGAAGGTTTCGACATCGCCGGCGCCGAAGACTTCGAGGAGTGGCTGCGCGAGCAGCGACGGACGCTCGAGGCGCGCCGGAGCAAGGAGCCGGCCGCCGCAGCTGCGGGCGGTAATCGCGGCGACAAAATTTCGCAGACCGGCTCGCCGGCCAGCGGCGATGCCGATCAACCGGCCGGCCCGGCGCTCAGTGTCCCCGAGATGGTGGCGGACCCCAGCCTGCCGCCCTCGCTGGCGGTGTTGCCGTTCCTCAACCTGACCGGCGTTCCCGGCAACGACTATATGGCCGAAGGCATCAGCGAGGACCTGATCGACCGCCTGTCGCGGCTGCGCTGGCTGCCGGTGATCGCCCGCAGCTCCAGCTTTTCGGTCAGCGCCGAGAACGCCGATCTCAAGGCCATCGGCCGCAGCCTGGGCGCCAAGTATGTGCTCGAGGGACGCCTGCGGCGCGCCGTCGACACGTTCTGGTTGACGATCAATCTGTCGGACACGACCAGCGGCTATGCGCTGTGGTCGCAGCGCATCGAGCTGTCGCTGCCGCACTCGCGCGACACGCTGGACCAGCTGGCGGCGGAACTGGTCACCTTGCTGGACACCCGCATCGACTATGCCGAGCAGATGCGCGCGCGCAACCGGCATACCGACCGCCCGGACGTCAACGACCTGATCTGGCGCGGCCGCTGGCACCTCAACAAGCTCACCCGTCAGGATGCCGAGATCGCGCGACAGCTGTTCGATGAGGCACTGAAGCTCGACCCCAACTCGCCGGAAGCGCTGATCCAGGCTACCACGTGCCTGAACTATGCGATCTGGACGCAACGCGGATCGGCCGACCAGATCGCCGAGATGCGCCGCCTCGCTCAGCGCGCCGTCATCGCCGACCCCGACGACGGTCGCAGCCACCTGCTGGCCGGCATCGGCGAAATGTGGCTGCGCCAGCCGGTGCGCGCCCAGGCCCTGCTGCAGCAGGCGATCGCGCTCAATCCCAGCCTGGCAATGGCGCATGCCCAGCTGGGCAGCTGCTACAATCTGGCGGGCGAGCCGGCACGCGCCCTTCCCGTGCTCAGGACGGCGCTGCGCCTGAGCCCCAACGACGTGCACATCTTTTTCACGTTCGGCGAGCTTGCCGTCGCGCATGGCATGCTCCAGCAGTGGCCCGAGGCCGCCGAATGGGCCGACCAGTCGCTGATCCGGCGACCGGGCTACTGGTATGCGCAGGTGATCAAGATCACCGCGCTGGCCCATAGCGGCAATCTTGCGGCCGCCCGCTCGAGCTTCGATCAGCTCGTGGCGGCAAAACCGGGCTTCGCGGCCGAGTATGTGGCCTATCTGACGTGGCTGCCGTTCCTCGACAGGACGTGGATCGACCATCTGATCGATGGCCTGGAGATCGCATCGAGCGGTCGCATCAGCCGATCGAAGGATGACGCCGAGGCGGTCCTGAGCTAGGCCCCGACTCGATATCGTGTTGCGGCTTGTGGGTGGGACATGCCGACGTTCAAGTATTTCGACAAGATCACGGCCGCGCAGGGGCAGCCCGCGCCGCCAGTGGTGCTGGCTCCCTTCGACCTCAAGAAGGGGTTGGGCGCCGGCGGCCTGGTGAAGCGCCTGTTCCCCGGCCTGACAGACCGGCTGATGCTGGCGCTGTTCTGGGTCCTGCGCGCCTTCTGTCCGGTCGCCAAGATCGGACGCGCGGTGCTGGTGAGCCGGTACGACGACGTCGTCGCGGTCCTGCAGCAACCCGAAATCTTCGAGGTGCCGTACGGCCCGGAGATGATCGAGCTGGCCGGCGGCACCAATTTCGCCCTCGGCATGGAGGGGCTCGATCACACGGCGCAGAACGCTATCATCCGCCAGGTCCTGCGGCGCGAGGACGGCGCTGGCGTGTGCGCCCACACGCGGCACGTGACCAAAGCGCTGGTCGCCGGCGCCGGCGGCCGGCTCAATGTCATGCAGGACCTGTTCGCGCGCGTTACCGCCGAGACCTGCGGCCGCTATTTCGGTCTCGACCTCGAGGATCCCGACCTCTTCGCCGACGCCTCGATGTCGGTGTCGGCCCTGTTGTTCGCCGACCCGTTCGGCAAGGACGCAACGCGGCAGACGGCGCTGGCCGGCGCCGCGCGCGTACGCACCGTGATCGACCGCGCGATCGAGCGCGCCAAGGCGCGGGCCGAGACCAGCCCGCGCGCCGACGCCATCGTCGACCGCCTGGTCGCGCTGCAGCGGTCCTCGCCGTCGCAGAACGTACCCAGCGACGGCGAAATGCGGGCGATCCTGGTCGGGCTGGCGACCGGCTTCATCCCCACCACCGGACTTGCGGCCCCCAAGATCCTGCTGGAGCTGATACGCCGTCCCGATGCCATGGCGCTGGCCAAGGAAAAAGCGCGGACGGGCGATCGCGAGGGCCTCAAGAAGATCCTGCTGGAAGCCGGCCGCCTCAACCCGGCGCTGGCGCCGGGCCAGTGGCGCTATGCCCGGCAGGACGCCACGATCGGCGGCAAGCGGATTGCCGCCGGCTCGGTGCTGATGGTGGCGACCATGTCCGCCCTGCGCGACCGGCGGAAATACGACGCTCCCGGACGCTTCCGGCTCGACCGCGCCGAGCAACCCGACCTGATGTTCGGCACCGGCGTGCACGAATGCCTGGGCAAGCATCTCGCCATCGAGCAGATGGCCGACATCTTCGAGATCCTGCTGGCGCAGCCGGGCCTGCAACCGGCGCCTGATGCGTTCGGCCGCGTGAGTTGGGTCGGTCCCTTCCCGCGCCGGCTCGACATGGTGTTCGACACCCCGGTGCCGGCCACGCAGACCATGGTGATGGTATGCGCGCCGGTGCCGGATAGCGCGCTGGCGCAGATCGAGGGGCAGATCAAGGCCCTGGGCAACCCGGCGCGCGACGACATCGCCCAGGCCTTGAAGGATACCGGCATCGTGCACTTCGCCTCGCTGTCGGTGGTCGATGCCGGCGAGACGGCCTCGCCCCGCACCCATCTGCTGCTGGAGCTCAACGTCGATGGCCCGCGCGAGGCGGCGCTGCGCAAGGTCGCGATGCATGCCGAGACCTGGCTGGCGCCGATCTTCCAGCATGCGCAGAGCGGCGGCGCCCTGTCGCTGGGCGACCTGCTGGTGCGCCACGCGCTTGACCTGCACACCTGGCCGTGGGGCGCGATCGGCCTGAACTTCAACGGCACGCCAGACACGCCCGTGACCGACATCGCCCGCCAGGATGCCCTGGCGGCCTTCGCCCGCGACGCGATCAAATACTACCAGCTGAAGCATTTCGAGTTCGGCAGCCGGCCGGTACGCATCGTCGATCACGTGCGCAAGCTGATCCAGCAGGACGACGACTATGTGCGCCTGGCCGCCGACGACCGGGACCTGCGCGAGCTGCTCGATCGCGGCGCGTACTTCAATGACTTCCTGATCCGCCCCAGCGGCCGGCGCCTGGCGATGTCGGAGTGGAAGGAGCGCACCGCGGCCGGCGCCTGGAAGGATTTCGCCACCACGCGCACGGCCCTGTGGATGGGACTGCTGCTGCTCGTGCTCGTCGTCGTGCTGTCGGTGCTGGTCGACCGCTCGCTGGGATCGGGCCTGGCGTTCCACCACTTCTTCAGCCACCCCATCACCAGCATCGGCCGCCTGCTGCTGGCCATCGTCGGCGGCGTCGTCGCGACCGGCCTGTTGCTGGGCACCATCGGTGCGGCGTTCATCGGCCTGCTGCGCTGGCACGAGACGCGCGACCAGCCGGACGATCAGAATCCATCCGCGGAGTGTCTCAAGATCTTGGCCGCCACCGAGAACCACCCGGGATTCGCACAGAACCACATCACCGCCGTCACGCACCTGAAGCCGGGCTGGTTCCGCAAGCTCACGACCGCGGTGGCGATGTGGAGCATCGGCACCCTGGTGGCGCACAAGTATCGCCCCGGCTTCGTCGTCAATATCGGCACCATCCACTACGCCAAGTGGTTCCGCCTGCCGGGCAGCGAGAGGCTGGTCTTCCTCGCCAACTACGACGGCAGCTGGGAGAGCTATCTCGAGGACTTCATCACCAAGGCCCACCAGGGCCAGAGCGCGGCGTGGAGCAACGGCGTCGGCTTCCCGCGCACCCGCTTCCTGCTGCGCGACGGCGCCCAGGACGGCGACCGCTTCAAACGCTGGGTGCGCCGGCAGCAGGTGCCGACCCAGTTCTGGTACAACCGCTTCCCGCACCTGACGACGGATCAGATCCGCAACAACGCGCTGATCCATGACGGGCTGATGCGCGCCCGCACCGACAGCGCCGCGCAGGCCTGGCTCGACTGCTTCGGCTCGATGCCGCGGCCGGACTACGCCATCGAAACGATGGAAGTGCAGTCGATGGTCTTCCGCGCGATGAGCGAGCTGCCCTACACCGCCTGCGTCGTGCTGCGCCTGCCCGCCCAGGCCAAGCAGTGCACGGCCTGGCTACGCAAGCTGATGCCGCCAGGTATCGGCGTTCCAGTCGAGCCGACACCGGGCATCGAGCCCATCACGTTCGGCGACCGGCCGCCGGCCAAGAACGGCGCCGGCTACCGGGTGGCGACGTTCGTCGCCTTCTCGGCCGCCGGGCTCAAGAAGTTCAACGTTCCCCCGTCCGGCATCGACACGTTCCCCGGTCCCTTCACCACCGGCATGTCCAGCCGCGAACGCGTGCTGGGCGATGTCGGGTCATCGGCGCCCGCCGGCTGGCGCTGGGCCGACGGCGATCATGACGGTGCGGCCGACGCGGTACTGTTCATCTACGCCGACAAGCGCGACAAGCGCGACGACGCGCTCGCCGCGCACCGGGGGCTTTTGCCCGAGGGCTCGATCCTTGACGTGATCATGACCCAGCCGGTCGGCGACAATGGCAAGGAGTACGAGCATTTCGGCTATCGCGACGGCATCTCGCAGCCAGTGATCCGCGGCACGCAGCGCTTTGCCAAGGGCGCGGCGCCGTCCGATATCGTCAACCCGGGCGAGCTGATCCTGGGCTACCGCAACAACCAGGATTACTTCCCGCCCAGCGTCGTCATGCCGCCCGACTCCGACCCGGGCAACCTGCTGCCGGCCGACAACCCGTCGTTCGCGTCACGCTTCCCGCGCTTCCGGGCGCTGCCCACCGACACGCCGCGCGACTTCGGCCGCAACGGCACGTTCATCGCGATCCGCCAGCTGGAGCAGGATGTCACGGGCTTCCATGCCTTCACAAAAGCCAAGGCGGAAGAGCTCGCGCGCTACCCCAACCTCAAGGAACTGGTCGGCGGCACGATCACCGCCGACTGGGTGGCGGCCAAGATGATGGGACGCTGGCGCGACGGCACACCGCTGATCGAGCGTCCCGGTCCGGATCCCGAGAAGGCGCCCCGGCGCAAAGGCCGGCCACGCAACGCCGCGCCCGACGATCCGCCGACCAACGACTTCAATTTCGGCATCGAGGATCCGCAGGGCTTCTTCTGCCCGTTCGGCGCCCATATCCGCCGCGCCAATCCGCGCGACAGCCTGCAGCCGGGCGACCCCAAGCAGCTCACCATCACCAACCGCCACCGCCTGCTGCGACGCGGCCGCAGCTACGTCATCCCCGCCAGCGAAGAGCGCCGCGAGGAGAAAGGCCTGCTGTTCGTCGGCATCTGTGCCGACCTGCAGCGGCAGTTCGAGTTCATGCAGCAAACGTGGATCGCCTCGCCCTCGTTTCACGGCCTGAACGACGAGCCCGACCCGATCACGGCGCCGACGCCGTGCGGCCACAGCCGGGTCTTCACCATCCCGACACCGGCCGGCGCCATCGTGCTGGAGAACATGCAGAGCTTCGTCACGGTGCGCGCCGGCGGCTACTTCTTCCTGCCCAGCCACGCCGCCATCCGCTACCTGATGGATTTGTAGAGCATCGACCACTGTCATCCCGAGCACAGCGAGGGATCTCCCGCGAACGACGTACGGTGCGTCTTTCGCAGGAGATCCCTCGCTGCGCTCGGGATGACGGCAGCCCGCGCGACGGGGAGGAATGCGTCCGCGTCGCCTCGGCTCTGCCGGGAGCGCCTTGCTTCATCTTCCGGGACAGCCTTAACCTGCGTCCGAAAGTCCGGGAGGTCGTGCATGGCAAACCTGTCCCGCAGCGCCGATGACGCTGGCGCGCTCTACGCCAGGCTGGAAGAGCGCATCCTGCAGCGCGACCAGGCCGGCGCCAGCGATGCGTACTATGATCTCGTGCGGGCCGGACGGCCACTCAACGAGCTGTTGAGCGAAGCAGTGCGAATCCACGCGCCCTATACGCATGTGCCGTATCACGAGCGCATCGACGACGGCTATGTGAACTTCGTCAACAACGACCATTGCCTGCTGAGCGCGCGCGCCACGCTCAACCTGGCGAAGATGTTGCCGGACTCGCTGGCCAGCCTGCCGATGGCGCAGACCATCTGGTACATCCCCACCGGGCTCGACATCTGGAACCAGAAGATCGTCAAGGCGCCCGGCCACTACGCACGCGGCTTCCAGCAGCCGCCCGGACCGCCGCCAGCGCCGATGGTCTACTGGCCCGACCAGGAACCGCTGGCGCTCGACGGCAGCTTGAAGGAGCGGCTGGGCCACTGGCTCACCCTGGTGCATCGTGGCCAGGTGATCGATGCCTACCGCGTGTTCCTGGGCCTCATGCAGGATCCCGCGCAGCGGCGCGACGCGCTGGCCGAGCTGGTGTTCGCCGGCCTGATCGACGTCCAGGACCGCGCCTTCCAGAACCGCTCCTACACCACCGGCCACAAATCCTTCCGCGCCCGCTCGACCGTCGAGCTAGGTGACGCCGTGGGCTGGGACAACGCGCACGACATCCTCTATGCCGGCGCGCTCGACATCGCCGTGGGGCCGCGCTGGTACTCGACCTACGAAATGGCCTGCAACGCCGTCACCGTCTATCTCGAAGGCCAGGCCCTGCACGCGGTGCCCTATAGCGGCACGACCGAGCGTGAGCGCGCGATGCTCGCCAACACGGCGCCGCTCGATGCCGACGACGCAGCAGCGTTGCTCGATGCCGTATTGAACCAGCCTGAGCCCGCCTATATCGAGCACATCAGCCGGCTTCTGCTGGCCGGCAGGGGCCCGCGCCAGATCCTGGACGTGCTCCAGATCGGCGCTGCCCAGGTCCTGGTGCGTACCCAGGACGACATCAATTTCTCCATCCCGCAGCACTGCGCCGAGTACTGCAGCACGCTGGGCTGGTTCTACGACACGTTCCGCCATCCGCAGCGCCTGAAGCTGCTCTACGTCGCGGCCTCCTTCCTCAACCGCAACGCCTGGCATCAACGCCATACCGGTGACATGCACGCCGCCGACGTGCAGGCACCGGCCGGCGCCGACAAGATGACGGCAGACCAGATCCTGGACCGCATCGATGCCGCGACCCTGGCGCTCGACGGCACGCAGGCGGTCGCCTGGACCCAGGCCTATCTCGACAGCAGCGCCGATCGCGCCCCGCTGATCACACGGCTGGCGCTGGTCGCCACCCGCATCGGCAACGATCCGCACAATCAGGAAATCGCGCAGTGCCTGCTCGACGACTGGCGCCGCAACCGTGCACCGGGACGCGACTGGCTGCTGCTGGGCTGCGTGCAGCACACCGCGCGACATCGCAAATACGGCGACTTCCTGGAAGCCGGCCGCCGCTTCGGCAAGGCGCTGGACGTGGCAGGCCTGCAGTAGAGCGCGCCTCACCTCTCCCCGCGAGAACTCCCTTCTCCCCGCGCAGGCGGGGAGAAGGTGCCCGAAGGGCGGATGAGGGCCTTCGCGATCGCAATGCAGATATTATTGGGCCCAATAAAACAGGCCTGATTGCAACACCGCGAGAAGCCCCTCATCCGGCCGCCGCTG
>DATEIF010000664.1:0-13393 GCA_035279205.1 Vineibacter sp. | reverse complement strand
TGACATCGAACCAGTGGCATACGCTGCGCGTGCGCGCCGTCGGCGACCGATTCTCGGTCTACTTCGATGGAAGTGCTCTGTTCGAAGCGACCGACCAGCGCATCTCTGGATCGGGACGAATCGCGCTGTGGTCGAAAGCCGACAGCGTGACCGAATTCGTCGACTTGAGGCTCGAACGCCTGCCGTGAGCGGCGCTCGGCTCCTGCCGCGGCACGCAAGGGCCCCGGCGCGCTAACCGTCTGTAGCAGGCGAGGGAGGCACACATGTCGCGACTGCGCTGGATGGCGCCGTGCATCGTCGCAGCGCTCGCGGCAACGCCTGCCGCCGCGCTCGACGAGGCGGCCCTGCTGAAGCAGGCGCAGGAGATCTTCAAGCCGCTGCCGGCTGACATGGCGCTACCAGGCGTGCCGTTGGCAGCACCACGCATCGCGTTGGGGCGCATGCTGTTCTTCGATCCTCGCCTCACAGTCGATGCCAACATGAGCTGCGCGACATGCCACCAGCCGGCCCTCTATGGCACTGACGGGCTGACCACATCGATCGGCGTTCGGCACCGGCCGCATCCACGCCACGCCCCGACGGTCCTGAACTCGGCGCTGGGTATTACGCACTGGCGTGGCGATCGCGAGAGCGTCGAGGACCAGGTGATCAAGGCTCTGACTTCACCGATAACCTTCGGTCAGCCCGACGAGAAGGCCGTTCTCGACCGGCTTGCCGCGATCCCCGGCTACGCGCCGCTGTTCAAGGCGGCATTTCCCGACGAACCCGATCCGGTCTCTGCGCTCAACATCGCGAGCGCGATCGGTGCTTACGAAAGGACGCTGATGACGCCCGCGCCGTTCGACGCATACTTGACGGGCGATATCCAGGCCCTAGGGCCGTCGGCGCGTGCCGGCCTCGACACGTTCATCAGCACTGGTTGCGTGGCCTGCCACAACGGCGTCGGCGTGGGCGGCAGCCAGTACCGGAAGTTCGGCATGCTCGAGGACTACTGGATGGCGACGAACAGCCGGATTGTCGACAAGGGACGTATTGAGGTGACCAAGGATTCCGACGACCTCTACGTCTTCCGCGTTCCTAGCTTGCGCAACGTGGCGCGGACGCCACCTTACTTTCACGACGGTTCGGTGTTTTCCCTGCGTGACGCTGTCCGGATCATGGCGCGCATCCAACTCGGCGTCGAACTCGCCGAGACGGACGTCAGCGACATCGTCGTCTTCCTCGAAAGCCTGACCGGCGAACTGCCGGCGACCTTCAGCACCGTCCCGGCACTGCCGTCTGGTGCTGTCGCTCCAGAAAAGTGACGGCTCGGCCATATCCTTACGACAGGCAGCAGGCAGGCCGCTGGATAGCGGGCGATCTCGGCAGGGGAACACGCGGCACGCCGGGGCGTCGGCGCGCGTTAGGTGATGAGCAGTGACAAACCACCCCGGGGTGCAGGGTGACCCGCCGTGAGGGAGAATTCCATGCGTCGCAGGACAAATATAGTGGCCGCTATACTGACAGCAGGCTGTTTCCCGCTCGCATCGACCCAGGCGGCTGACGTTGACAGCACGACGCCGGCACGTCTCGCGCCCGCAGACCTGCTGACAGCGCAGGCGACGCAACCTGGCGGTCAGAGCGACATGACCCCGAGCGAAAAGGCCGCCCGGTCGCGGCTGGAAAGCGCCGGATACACCCAGATCAGGGACATCAAATCAGGCCCCGAGGGCACGACCGCAAGGGCAATCAAGGACGGTAAAGACGTTTCCGTCGTGGTCGACTCCGCCGGGAAGATCAAAGAATCGCCCTTGCGGCCTTGAACGTGGGGACCCGCGCGTGGCGACTCGTTGCGGCTCGACATTCGCACCGGTCACGCGGCGGTCACCGAGGTGCACAGTCGATGGCGAACGAACCGGCGTGCGCATAGTGCGTTGAAGTCTCGTCACGCAGTCCCATTCCAACCCAGTCAGGAGCCCGTCATGATCACGAGCACGCCGCGCAGGAGGTTCGTTCAGACCGTCATCGCCGCCGGTACACTGGGCATCGCTGCCGCCAGTGCCGGCCGAGTGGCCGCGCAGTCGACGCCGGCCGGCCATAAGGCGACGACGTACAGCGTGAAGCCGATGCCGTTCGATCCGCAGAAGATCAAGGGGCTCTCGGAGCGGCTGCTGGTCAGTCACTACGAAAACAACTACAGCGGCGCGGTCAAACGGCTCAATACGATTGCCGAGCAGATCGCTGCTCTCGATCCGCAGAAGGCGCCCGGGTTCGTGGTGAACGGCCTGAAGCGCGAGGAATTGATCGCCTACAACTCGATGACGCTGCACGAGCTCTACTTCGCCGGGTTGGGTGAGGAGGGCCGGCCCGGCCCGGCGCTGGCGTCAGCACTGGAGCGCGATTTCGGCGGTGTCGATCGCTGGCAGGCCGAGTTCGCCGCCATGGGCCGGGCACTGGGCGGCGGTTCCGGCTGGGTGCTGTTGACCTGGTCGCCACGCGACAAGCGGTTGATCAACGCGTGGGCAGCCGACCACACGCACAGCCTGGCGGGCGGCACGCCGATCCTGGCGCTCGACATGTACGAGCATGCCTACCACATGGACTACGGCGCGAAAGCTGCCGACTACGTCACGGCCGCGACCCGCGCGATCCGCTGGTCCAATGCCGACGCGCTGTTTGCGACGGCGGCAAAGGCGTGATCTCGCACGTGATCGAGCCGCGCTCAAACGCCAGCGCTGTCACCGCGAGACTGCCAGTGTCATTGGCGACCCGGTAGCTAACCCAGACAGGCCATGCCTAGTACCTGGAAACGCTGGTCGCTGACACACCTGTCATCCCGAGCGTAGCGAGGGATCTCCCGCGAATGGCGCACCATGCGTCGATCGCAGGAGATCCCTCGCTACGCTCGGGATGACGGTCGCGACTCACCTTCCACCGAAAGCCGGTACTGGTCAGAAGCGATAGGCCACGGACGCCATCGCGAAGTCGACGTCGCGGCCGCCGGCCTTGCGGATCGTTTGACCGGCGAAGAAGCGCGTGTAATCCAGATTGAATTCGAAATGGCGATCGAAGCGCCAGCGGGCGTGGCTGGTGAGCATGCTGCCGACATAGCGGCTGCCGCCGCCAGCCGTGCCTGGAATCGGACGCAGAATGGCACTGTAGACCGCGTCCTGTTTGCGGTGCCGCCAGAAGACGTCCCAGGCGATGACCAGTGACAGCCGGTCGGCCAACTGCAGGGTCACATTGGCCTGGATGTCCATGTCGTTCATGGGCGCTGCCAGCGCCGCCTCGCTGAAGTAGGCGTGATTGGGAAAGAGCGGATTGAGTGTGCCCAGACGACGATCGCGCGGGTCGCGGTCACCGCTCTCCAGGTTGGCCTTGAACCCCAGGCGTGGCGTGAACGGCCAATGGGCGACGGTGACACCGACATCGGCCGACGCGCCCCAGGCGCTGATCGTCTGGGCGGCAAAGCGGCCGAACTGATAGAGGAACTCCACGTTGTAATCGAACCGATCAAGGGCGCCCCAAAGACGGGTACCCACCGTGTGTCGCCGTTCGTCGCCAATGCCGGACTCATACCGGGTGCTGGCCTGTTTCAGTCCGAAATAATAGAGGTCGACGTTCGCGTCGCCAGGCAGGCGTGTCACGGCGTAGACGCCCCAGAACGCCTGATCGGTATCGGGCCGGTCATTGAACGTTCCGGGCCTGAGCCTGACGGGGCGTGTCACGAAAGCATCGACAGTGAGGCCGGCGGAGCGATAGAGGCCACGAAAGCCGTCGAAACTGCGCCGCGCGTTCGGCCCCTCGCGGATCGACACCAGGCGGCCCGAACCGTAGACCATCACCTGACGGCCGATGCGCAGGGTGGCACGGCCGGCTTCGCCGACACCGCCGGAGACGTCGAAGAACGCCTGCTGCGCGTCGAGACGATTTTCGTCCGTCGCCAGCGGCCGTCCCTTCCGACCGGTCTGGTCATAGGCGCCGACCTGCACGAAGGCACGAAACCCGGCGCCGACATGCAGATCGGCACTCAGCAGCAGGCGATGAAGCAGGACGCCGTCGCGCGTGAATGGCACCAGGCCGAAGCCGGGATGCCGCGTGAACTCGACGCGCTCGCGCCACTCGCCGCCCAGCGACAGGTAAGTGCCGCCGGCCTCGTTGAGGGGAATGTATTTCAACGGGTCCCAGCGCGCGCCGCGCTTGGCCGGATCGGCGAGGTAGCGATAGTCCTCGTCGTAGCGCAGCGCCTTGGGCAGGAAGGGGGCTTCGCCGTCTCCCTGGGCATGAAGCGTTGCCGGCCACAACACGGCGACCGCAAAACCCGCGACAATGATCCAGGAACGTCGTGGCCGGCCGTCACGCAATGCGGTCGAGCATGTAGAGGACGTCGATGCGTTCCACATTGGCCGAACCGTGGCGATTGAACTGCCGGATGTGGTCGCTCCGCGTGTGGTGCTTGTCCTGCGCCTCGGCGCTGGCCCAATGCTCGACGAACACGAAGCGGCGCGCATCGCTGCGATCGACGAACAGCTCGTAGCGGAGATTGCCTTCATCCCGGCGCGAGGGATCTACGACCGCGATCAGGTCGCGGCGCAAATCATCCTCCTTGCCCTCCTTGGCGTAGAGGGCGACGACCATATGCAGGTCGCTCATCGTCCGGCTCCTTGCGGTCCTGTTGGTTGGCGGGCATGGCGCCGCGAGGCGGACGCCATGCCCGCCATGGCTCACGTGCGCTGCGAATCCAGGACCTCGTGCTTGGTCACGACCTCCTGCGCCTTGGCGTAGCTCTCGATCAGCAGCTGGTAGGGCGGGAAGACCGTGGCGTAGGCCTCGGCCCACTGCGCGGCGTCCGGCCGGCTCCAGGTCTGCTGGATCTCCGAGCACACGGCAGCGGTGTCGATGGGCACGACGCCCGCCTGTACAATGCGCGCCAGGGTGATCTCCTGCGCCATCTTGGAGTAGGTGCCCGACGCGTCCACGACCGCGAAGACCTTGTAGCCGGCCGCGACGGCGCTGATGCTGGGAAACGCCATGCAGACGCTGGTGATGGTACCGGCGATGATCAGCGTGCGCTTGCCCGTAGCCTCGACCGCGGCGACGAAGTCCGGGTTGTCCCAGGCGTTGATCTGGCCCTTGCGCGCGATGTACCGGGCGTGTGGTGCGAACTTGTGGATCTCGGGAATCAGCGGGCCATTGGGGCCCTGCGGCACCGAGGCCGTGGTGATGACCGGGATCTTGGCCAGGGTCGCCACCTTGGCCAAGGTGATGGCGTTGGCGCGCAGCTCCGTCATCGGCATGTCCTTGACGGTCTGGAACAGGCCGCTCTGGTGGTCGATCAGGAGCATTGCCGCATCCTTGGCGTCGATCATCGGCGCGGCGCCATTGAAATTGGCAACGTTCGGGAAGGCAGCCATTGCCTTTCTCCTTCTGCTTGGAGCCATCATCCGGTCGATCACGACTCGGCGCGGTCGTAGGAGAACTGCAGGCCGGCGGTGCCGCCTGTCTCGATGAAGAGGTTCATGAAGGCCGGCACCGTCTCCTTGCGCGACCAGTCGCGCTGCAGCTCGCAGAAGAGCTGCGGTACGCTGATCATCTTGCCGCCGGCCTGCTCGATGCGGCGTAGTGCCGCCTCGTGGGCTGCGACGGACGTGCCGCCGACGGCATCGACGACGACATAGACCTCGTAGCCTTCCTTGAGCGCGTCGAGCGCCGGGAAGGTCAGGCACGCCTCCGTCCACAGCGCCGTCATGATCAGCTTCTTGCGCCCGGTCTTCTCGACGGCCTGGCGAAACTCGACGTCCTCCCACGAGTTGATCGACGTGCGATCGATGGTCGGATAGCCCTTCAGCGCCTTCTGGATCGCCGGAATCGGCGGCTTGTTGAGGCCGGTCTTGACGTTCACCGTCGAGTGGACGATGGGCAGGCCATAAGCCACCGCCGCCTTGCAGGCACCGGCGATGTTGTTCACCAGCAGCTGGCGATCCATCGAGGCAATGGAGTTCACCTGGACCGGCTGGTAGTCGATGATGATGAAGGCGGCGTTTTGCGGCGTGAGCAGGTGATCCTTCGCAGGGTCGCGGATGGATTCGCTGGTCATGGTTCTGTTCCTCTTGTCGGATGTCCGCCCAACCGGAATCCAAGCGCTGCCGGCCAGCGCTGGGGCGGGGCGGTGGTTGAACTGACGCTACGGCCGTGAGGCGCCTTGCGACGCAGGACAAACAGTAAGCCTCGGACGCCGAAGCCTGAAGATTGCCAAATGACACTCTGCGTCCTATCCATAGGACCATGCAGGACCTGAACGACCTCGTTTACTTTGTTCACGTGGTCGACCACGGCGGCTTCGCGCCCGCCGGTCGGGCGCTGGGCATGCAGAAATCCAAGCTCAGTCGGCGCATCAACCTGCTCGAGGAGCGGCTGGGGGTGCGGCTGATCCAGCGATCAAGCCGCAGCTTTTCGGTGACGGAGATCGGCCAGGAATACTACCGACAGTGCGTTGCCATGCTGGCCGGCGCCGAAGCCGCCCAGGGCGTGATCGACGCCGTGCGGTCGGAGCCGCAGGGTGTGATCAAGATGACGTGCCCGCCGGGATTGCTGAACTATCATTTCGGCGATCTGATCGCGCGCTTCATGGTTGAGCATCCGCGCGTTCAGGTCCACCTCAAGGCCTTCAATCGCCGCGTCGATATCATCGCCGAAGGCTACGATCTCGCCATCCGCGTCGGCAGCTCATTGCCGGAGCAGGGTGGTCTGATGATGCGCAAGCTGGGCGAGAATCCGCAGTGCCTTGTGGGCAGCCCGGCCCTGCTCGGCAGCACGCTGGACCCCGTCGAGCCGAAGGATCTCGCCGGTCTGCCAAGCCTGGCCTTCGGCATGCCGCAGGATGATCATCAATGGTGTCTCGAGCACGCTGGCGGCCGCACAGCCCTGGTGGCGCACGCGCCGCGGCTGGTGAGCGACGATCTGTCGGCGCTGCGCGAGGCGGCTCTGCAGGGAATTGGTATCGTGCAGTTGCCGATCCTGCTGGTCGAAGCGGATATCCGCGCCGGCAGGCTCGTGGACGTTCTGCCGTCATGGCGGCCACGCGCCGATACCGTCTGCGCGATCTTCCCGTCGCGGCGCGGACTCTTGCCGTCGATCCGTGCGCTGCTCGAATTTCTCTCCGACGACTGCGAGCCCTACCGAAGCCAGCCGCGGCTCCGGCAGCCCATGCGTAGAGAGGCCGCCGAATAACTACGGTGCAAGAAAATCCGCGAAGCCACCGAGGCGAATCCGGCCATGGCGTGCTGCGCTCACGACCTCGCGGTCGCTGAGCGCGTCGAGCTCTTCTTTGTAGCGATACCCAGGGGCTGCGCCGTCGAAGCCGGCCGATGTGGCCGGGTGGAGATAGATCTCGGACAGCCCGTCGGGCAGGTGGGCGAGCAGGCCGCGCATGCGTGCCGTTGTCATGGCGCCGGACCAGGCCAGGCCGAACACGGCATCGGGAACGCGCAGGCCGGCATTGCGCAGCCGCCGACGTAGCAAGGCGGCCCAGGGCCATGTGATGATGGCGGGTGGTGTCGATGCGCCGGGCTCGGCAGCGGCGAGCACGGCACGCGGCTCCAGTGGCACCCGCATTGCCCGCATGCCGAACGCCTTGCCGATGTGCAGGATTGCGCCGGCGATGGTGGGGTGCAGGTGGAAGTGCTTGTGGGTGTTGACGTGGTCGAGCGGCAGTCCGGTGGCGGCAAACGCCTCGAACTGCGCCGTGATCTCGGCGTCGAGCTGGCGGCGGACCGCGGGTCGGAAGAACATCGCGGCGCCCGCGCGCGCCATGTCGGTGCGGAAATGGCCCGTCGCATCGACCAGATCAGGGATCGCGGCGGGCGGCAGGGCAGGGCGGCCCTCGACCAGCACCAGGTGCAATCCCACGCGCAGCGAGGGCATCGCTTGGGCACGCGCAACGGCATCGGCGGCAGCGGATGCGGCGACCATCAGGCTGGCCGCGGTCAGGATGCCGTGGCGATGGGCGTGCTCGACGGCGTCGTTGACCTCGCGCGCGGCCCCGAAGTCGTCGGCGGTGACGATGAGGTGTTTCATCCTCTTTCCTCCCCAACGCAGTTGGGGAGGTGCCCCGCAGGGGCGGAGGGGAGCCGACGTGGTTTCTCAACAAGAAACACCACGTGGGGTCCCCCTCCGGCCTTCGGCCACCTCCCCCAGCGAAGCTGGGGGAGGGATTAGACCACCTGGTCGCGGCGTTCGCGCAGGAAGCGGAAGAACTCGACGCCCTCGCGCAGGCGGCGCTTCATGGCATCGGTCGAGCGCATCATCTCGCCCACGATCGAGGCGATCTTGCTGGGGCGGAAATA
Organism: Vineibacter sp.; assembly: GCA_035279205.1. GTDB lineage: Bacteria > Pseudomonadota > Alphaproteobacteria > Reyranellales > Reyranellaceae > Vineibacter. The sequence continues at coordinate 5,069 of DATEIF010000664.1, read as the reverse complement.
GAACTGCCGGTAGAAGTGCTCGACCGAGTCGAACATCTGCTTGTGCGACAGGTGCGGGTAGTGCAGCGGTGCGATCTGGATGCCGTGCTCGTCCACCAGCTCGGCGTTGGCCTCATCGAGCCAGCCGTTCTCCGTCGCCTGCTTGTGCAGGAACGTGCCGGGGTAGGGCGCCGCCAGCGATACCTGGATGGTGTGCGGGTTGGCGCGCTTGGCGAACTCGATGGTCTCCTTGATCGTGTCGGTGCTCTCGCCCGGCAGGCCGAGGATGAAGGTGCCGTGGATCAGGATGCCGAGCTCGTGGCAGTCGCGGGTGAACCGCTCGGCCACGTCCACGCGCATGCCCTTCTTGACGTTGTGCAGGATCTGCTGGTTGCCCGACTCGTATCCCACCAGCAGCAGGCGCAGGCCGTTGTCCTTCATGATCTCGAGCGTCTTGCGCGAGACGTTGGCCTTGGCATTGCACGACCAGGTAAGGCCGAGCTTGCCCATCTCGCGCGCAATCGCTTCGGTGCGCGGCGCATTGTCGGTGAAGGTGTCGTCGTCGAAGAAGAACTCCTTCACCTGCGGCAGGGCTTCGCGCGCATAGCGGATCTCTTCCATCACGCGCTCGATGCTGCGCGTACGATAGCGGTGCCCGCCGATGGTCTGCGGCCACAGGCAGAAGGTGCAGCGCGACTTGCAGCCGCGGCCGGTATGCAGCGACAGATAGGGATGCCGCAGATAGCCGTTGTAGTACTTCTCGATTTCGAGGTCGCGCTTGTAGACCGGCGTCACGAAGGGCAGCGCGTCAAAGTTTTCGATCATGGCGCGCTCGGCGTTGTGCACGATCACGCCCTGGTCGTTGCGATAGCTGACGCCGTCGATGTCCTTCAGCGGGATGCCGTCGGCAACGTCCTTGATCGTGTAGTCGAACTCGTTGCGCGCGACGTAGTCGATCTGCGCCCCGTCGCGTAGCGATCCCTCCGGATTGACCGCCACCCGGGCGCCGATCATGCCGATCAGCAGGTCGGGCTTCTTGGCCTTGAGCGCCGCGGCGACCTTCGCGTCGGACGAGAACGAGGGCGCCGAGGTGTGAATGACGACGTGGTCGAAATCCTTCACCTGGGCCAGGACCTCGTCCAGGGTCGTGCCGTGCGAGGGCGCGTCGATCAGCTTGGAGTTCTCGACCAGCGCCGCGGGCTGGGCCAGCCACACCGGGTACCAGAAGGATTTGACCTCGCGCCGGGCCTGGTAGCGCGAACCGGCGCCGCCGTCGAAACCGTCGAAAGAGGGGGCCTGGAGAAAGAGGGTTCGCATTGCCTGCATTCCTATGATGACGACATCGCCCCGCTTTTGCCGATACGGAGGCGTTTGCCGCGCCAGTCCACCGTGCGCCCGAACAGGGACACGATGAACAACCCGAACGATACCATATCCCGCACCGGCAAAAACCAGAACGGGCCGGCGCTGGCGCCGACTATATGGTCCAGTCGCCGCTTCAAGGAAAGCCGCGCGACGAGCAGCAGCACTAAAACCACACAAGCAGCAGGGGAAAATGTCAGAAGAAGGGCGCCCACCAGTCCCAGCGGCAGGGCATGGGTGAGCGCGCTGCCCCAGTGCCCCAGCGGATCGATGACCCGGATGGTGCGCGCCCAACGCAATTCCTGGCCGATCAGCGCGCCGAACGTGGTTTCGGTGCTGCCGTGGCTCACCGTCAGCGGTGGGTAATGAATCGCCAGGCCCCTGGCGCGCACGGCGCGGCCGATCTCGAAATCGTCCGCCAGGAAGTCGGCGAACGCCTCGAAGCCGCCGATGGTGGACAACGTGTCGCGGCTGAGCGCGATGGTCGACCCGAAGCAGGGATGGGCGAGGCCGCTCGAGATCCCGAAGATTGCGTTGGGCAGAAACCGGTAACTGACATCCATGGCGGCAAGCCGCGACCAGGCCGTGGTGAGCCCGCTGCCGGCGTAGAGGCAGGAGACGACGCCGACACCAGGGCGGTGCAGCCCGGCGACCACAGCCTGCAGCCAGCCTGGGCCTGCCGTGATGTCGCTGTCGGCCAGCACCAGCACGTCATGCCGGGCCTGCGGCATCATGTTGATGACGTTGGATATCTTGAGGTTCGATCCGTGCACGCGCGGGTCGACGACGATGGCGATGTCGCGGTCGGGGAAGCGGTCCTTGAGCCGCTGTGCGACGGCGTGTGCGGGGTCGTCGGCGGCATGCAGGCCCAGGACGAGCTGCACGGGTGCGGCGTAGGCCTGGGTCAGCACGCTGGCCAGTGCTGCATCCAGTCCGGGCTCGGCGCCATGCAGCGGTTTCAAGACCGTGACGGCGGGCAACGGCGTCGGTGCGGGATCAGGTGCGCGGCGCAGCAGGCGTGCGGCGAGTAACGCAGTTGCCACGGTGTAGATGCCACCGCAGAGCGCCAGCGCCAATACGACCCAGCCGACATAGAAGATGAAGAGCGACACGTTGGTTTCACGTCATCCCGAGCGTAGCGAGGGATCTCCTGCGAACAGAGACTCCATTACCGGGAGATCCCTCGCTGCGCTCGGGATGACGAGCCCCTTGCGGACTACTTCTTCAGCCCCACCAACCGTTCGAGCCAGTGGATGTCGTAGTCACCGTTGACGAAGTCGGCCTGCGCGATCAGGCGCTGATGCAGCGGGATCGTGGTGTCGATGCCGCCGACGACGTATTCCTCTAGCGCGCGGCGCAGGCGCATCAGGCACTCGTTGCGGTTGGTGCCCGCGACGATGAGCTTGGCGACCAGGCTGTCGTAGTAGGGCGGCATGCGATAGCCGGCGTACAGCGCCGAGTCGACGCGCACGCCGAGGCCGCCGGGCGGATGGTAGTCGGTGATCCGGCCGGGCGAGGGCACGAAGGTCTCGGGATTCTCGGCGTTGATCCGGCACTCGATGGCGTGGCCGGCGAACTTGATGTCGCCTTGGGTGAAGCCCAGCGCGCCGCCGGTGGCCACCCGGATCTGCTCGCGCACCAGGTCGATGCCGGTGATGGCCTCGGTGATCGGATGCTCGACCTGCAGGCGCGTGTTCATCTCGATGAAATAGAACTCGCCGTCCTGGAACAGGAACTCCAAGGTGCCGACGCCGCGATAGCCCATGGTGCGGATCGCATCGGCGGCCAGGCCACCGATGCGCTCGCGCATCTCGCGATTGAGCGCCGGCGAGGGCGTCTCCTCCAGCACCTTCTGGTGGCGACGCTGCAGCGAGCAGTCGCGCTCGCCCAGGTGCACCACGTTGCCGTGCGTGTCGGCCAGGATCTGGATCTCGATGTGACGCGGCTTGCCGAGATACTTCTCGACATAGACGGCGCCGTTGCCGAACGCGGCCGTGGCCTCCTGGCGCGCCAGGTTGAAGGCTTCCTCGGCCTGACCTTCGCTCTCGATCACCTTCATGCCGCGGCCGCCGCCGCCGGCGACCGCCTTGATCAGGACCGGATAACCGATCTCCTTGCCCAGCGCCTTGACCTCGTCGAGGTTGTCGACCGGGCCGGGCGACCCCGGCACCAGCGGCAGGCCGAGCTTGGCCGCCGTCTGCTTGGCGACGATCTTGTCGCCCATCATGCGGATGTGCTCGGGCGTCGGGCCGATGAAGGTGAAGCCGTGTTCCTCGACCAGCTCGGCGAAGCGGGCGTTCTCCGACAGGAAACCGTAGCCGGGATGGATCGCGTCGGCGCCGGTGATGGTGGCGGCCGACAGGATGGCGGGGATGTTGAGATAGCTGTCCTTGGCCGGTGGCGGGCCGATGCACACCGACTCGTCGGCCAGGCGCACATGCATGGCGTCGTTGTCGGCGGTCGAGTGGATGGCCACTGTCTGGATGCCCATCTCGTGGCAGGCACGATGGATGCGCAGCGCGATCTCGCCGCGGTTGGCGATCAACACCTTGTCGAACATGCGATCGTCTCCGCTGGGAACGCGGGCGTCTCGCCCGCATCGGCGCGTAGCGCCGAGCTATGAGCGGGCCAGAGGCCCGCGCTCCCAGGCCCGGTCACTCCACGACCATCAGGACCTGGCCGAACTCGACCGGCTGCGCGTTCTCGACGACCACCTTGGTGACGGTGCCGGCCTTCGTCGCCTTGATCGGGTTGAAGGTTTTCATGGCCTCGATGATCAGCAAGGTCTGGCCGGCCGCCACCTTGTCGCCGATCGCGACGAAGGCGGGCTTGCCCGGCTCGGGCGCCAGGTACGCCGTGCCGACCATCGGCGACTTCACGGCACCGGGATGATTGTTGTCGTCGGCCGCCGCCGCGGGTGCCGCGGCCGCACCCGGCATGGTGGCGACCGCCGCACCGGGCAGCATCACCGGCGCCGCGATCGGGGCGATGGCCCGTGACACCCGGATGCGCCGGTTGTCGACCTCGTATTCGATCTCGCTCAGCCCGGTCTCGCTCAGCATGCCGGCCAGCTTGCGTACGAGATCGAGGTCGTCCTGGTTCTTCGACATGGTGTTTGTTCCTTCGAGGGGGGAAGTGGCCAGGTTGTTTCAGACGGTGGCCAGGCGGCGCGCCAGCGCCTGCAAGGCGAAGAGGTAGCCCTGACTGCCCAGGCCGGCGATCATGCCGATCGCCACCTGGCTGATGTAGGAATGGTGGCGGAACGGCTCGCGGCGATGGATGTTGGACAGGTGCACCTCGATCACCGGCAGCTCGGCGGCGTTGAGCGCGTCGAGAATGGCGATCGAGGTATGGGTGTAGGCGCCGGCGTTGATGACGATGGCCGCGTTGGCCTCGCGCGCCTGCTGGATGCGATCGACCAGAGCGCCCTCGTGGTTGCTCTGGAAGCACTCCACCTCCAGGCCCAGCCGCTGGGCTTCGGCCCGGCAGGCGGCCTCGACGTCGGCCAGCGTCTCACGGCCATAGATTTCCGGCTGACGCTTGCCGAGCATGTTCAGGTTGGGCCCGTTCAGGATCAGGACGGGCTTGTTTTGTCCAGCCATTTCAACCGCTTGAGGTTTCCTGCCGACAGCCGTGCGCAGCCGCCGCAGGCCTTATAGCATGGCGATTCGGGCCGGCAAGGCACGCCGGAGGGATCGCCGGGAGCGCGCCACTCCAGTGGCGCACCG
>DATEIF010000663.1:0-4743 GCA_035279205.1 Vineibacter sp. | reverse complement strand
CGGGGCAGCTGCATCGCCGCTTCGGGATACATGCTGGTGGTATCGGCGCCGATCAGACGATTGCCGGCACCCAACGCGTAGATGATCTCGGTCACCGAGCTGCCGATGGCGACAACGCGCGAGGCATCGGCAATGTCGATCATGCGTCCGGCGTGATCGGCAACCGCCGTGCGCGCCGACGCATGGCCGGCACCAGCCAGCGCTGCGGCGGCCAGCGACACGACCAGGGAGCGCCGGCGGAATGTCATATCAAGCTGCCGCACGCGCCTCGGCGATGTCGCGCCAGGCACTGCGCTCGGGTTGACCGGGCTTGCGGGCGCCGAAGAACAGCGCAATGGTCCGGCCGGCATCGTCGAACGCCTCAATCGAGGTGACGACGCCATCGTCGGTCGGCTTGCGAACGATGAAGGTGTGCGCGATGGCATCCTCGCGCAGATGCAGGTTGAACGTCGGGTCCAGCACGTTCAACCAGGGGCCGGTCGGCACCAGCTTCCGCACCGGGCCGGTGTGGATCTGAATGCAGCCCGGGCTGCCGACGAACACCATGATCGGCGTTTCGCTGTCGGCCGATGCGGTGAGCACGTCGCGCACGCTGCCGGGCACCAGCGGTTGCGCCAGGTCGTTGCCGACCAGGCGCAGCGCCTGCACGCGACCGACCTTGTGCTGGCGCAGGATGCCGAAGAACTCGTGCGTATCGCGCATGGCGCGCCAGGCGCTGCGCAGCGACTCCAGGTCGATCGCCGAGTCGGGCCGATCCGGTTCGGGATCTGGTCGCGCCGTCACCGTATGCTCGGCGCTCTGGCCTTCGGCCCGGAAGCGCGCAACCAGGGCGTCGAAGGCCGCCATGTCGGTTTCGGCCGTGGCGTAGATCTTGTGCACGGCCGTGCCGTAGGCGTCGAAGAACTGCAGGCTGCGGCGGGGGCCGCTGCGCGTGTCCTCGGCGACGGCAAAGCCGGCGTGCCACTGGCCGAAGAAGATGCGCAGGTCGATGTCGGGACCCAGCACCAGGCCGTGCGGCCCATTGGCGCTCACCTGCTCGAAGCGGCCATGGCGCTCATGCACACAGTGATCGTTGCGCGTCAGGCACATCACGCGGCCCAGGGACGGCATGGCCGTCAGCATGTCGCGCCATGCCGTGGTGAGGCGCGTTGCCGTGTCCTCGACGCCGCTCGAGACCAGCTCGGCCTCGCTGACCCCCAGAGCCTGGGCGGCATCGCGCGCACGCACGCCGGGCCGCTCGGCGCGCAGAGCCTGCAGCCTCTGGCGCAGATCGGATGCCTTGGCCATGGCGGGTCTCCTGGGAAATTCGTGGCGGGCTGGCTGGGTGCCGCGAGAGGAAGCATATGTGCGGCGACCTGGCTGACTGGCCACGCGACCGGCAAGGGAGTGTCGGCCGCTTGCGGACCTCGGGAACTCTATTTGGTGAGGATCAGCTTGCCCTTGCTGGTGACGCGCAGGCGATACTCGTCGCCGGCGTGACGGATGATCAGCTGGCCGCTGGGACCCATCAGCTCGCGGCTGCCGACGCGGCGGATCATCGGCCCCCGCGGCGGGCGACCATGGTGCGGGCCGCGCGGCGCGGCGGCCATCGGCGGATTGGCTTGCTGCATGGAGTCCTCCTCTCGATGTGGGCCCGCGTCCATGCCCGCGGCGCGTCCCCTGAGGGAGAGTTCGGGAAGCCGATCGCCTGTGGTCATGATCCGTCTCCGTGCCTTTGCGCGGCACTCAGAACTGGAAGCTCGCGGCCAGCTTGAAATTGCGGCCAGGGTCCAGGTTGGGGGTGAGGTGGTCGCGGTAGCGCTTGTCGGTCAGGTTATCGATGCCGACGTCGAAACGGGCACCGCGCAGCGGCCCGTCTGACGGCTGCCAGCTGAGGAACAAATCGAACAGGGCGTAGCCGCCGGTCTTGCTGGTGCCGGTGGGCACGCGGTGCTGATGGGCCACGACCTTGGCGCGGCCGCCGATCACCAGGTCCCATTCCGGGATCTGGCGGCCGACCGTCAGCGCCACCTTGTCGCCGGGGATCGAGGCCAGCGGCTGGTTGGTCACCTTGTTCTCCCCGCGGATCAGGGCGGCGCCCAGCGAGCCGAACCAGTTGCCGCTGCGATAGCCGCCCTCGAACTCCGCACCGTAGATGGTGGCGCGCGTGACGTTGGTCGGCGTCGTGGTCGTGGCGGTGACGATCAGGTCGATGAAGTCGCGGTAGTTGGTGTGGAAGCCCGACACGCGCAGGCGCAGCTGGTCGCCGGTCTGCAAGGCATCGTCGAACTTGAAGGTGACGCCGATTTCCTTGTTCTTGCCGATCTCGGGCTTCAGGTTCGGATTGGGGATGAAGCGGTTGCCGGGAAAGTGCGTGCCCGAAACATAGAGCTCCGACAGCGACGGCGCGCGGAACGCCTCGGCGTAGAGCGCGTAGACCGAGAACCACTTGGCGGCGTCCCACTGCGCGCCGATGCGCGGCGAGACGCGCGACTCCGACAACGTCGAGCCGACCGCGCTGGAGCCGGGGGCGCGATAGTAATAATCGAAGCGCACGCCGGGAGTCAGGCTGACGGAATTCCAGAAGCGGATCTCGGGCTGCACGAAGGCGCCGGCGACCCGTCCGCGCGCGTCGGGGAACTCCGGCCGCGGGTTGTTGTTGCGCTCGCCGTCGGTCGACTCGATACGGCCGTCGACGCCGTAGGTCAGCGCCACCGCCACGGCGTCCGAGATCCGGAAGCGGCTGGTGTTCTGCACGTCGGCGCCGGTCGTGCGCAGCGCCGTCTCGTCGAGGCGCGGGCCGGTGAAGGCGCTGGGCCGCAGCAGCCGTTCGCGGATGTAGACGCGGTTGTGATAGGCGACCGCCTTGAGGTCGAGCCACGGCAGGTCGGGGTCGCGATGGTCGTAGCTGATCGAGCCGGTGAACTGCTGCGTCGTGCGGTCGGCCGGCGATGTCGTGGCGGCGGTGTTGGGCGCCGTGGTCGAAACGTCGCGATCGTCGAAGGCGATCAGCGACAGGCCCAACCGCTGTCCCTGCTGGAAGGTGTAGCCGGCCTTGACCAGGCCGCTCACCACCTCGGCGCCGGAGTTGGCCAGATGGCCCTTGCCGCCGAACGAATAGTTGGCGCTGCTGCGATAGGTCAAACCGCCCAGCAAATCGAAGCCGGCGACATTGGCGAAACCCACGACCTGCGCCATCGCCATGTCGTTGACCGACTGGAAGCCGGTCTTCACGCGGTAACCGGCTTTCTCGCCGGGGCGAAGGAAGTCGGTGGCGTCGCGGGTGGTGATGTTGATTACGCCAGCCAGCGCGCCCGATCCGTACAGCACCGAGTTGGGACCGCGCACGACGTCGACCTGCTTGATCAGGTCGGGATCGAGGAAGATGCGGCCCTTGTGGCCCGACTGGAAATCCTGCCGTGCGCCGTCGAGGCGGATCAGCACGCGCTCGCCTTCGAGGCCGCGCACATTGGGCTCGCCGGCGCCCGGCCGCGGCCCGCCGCTGATCTCGACACCAGGCAGGTCGCGCAGCAGATCGTCGATGCGTTGCGGCATGCGAAAGTCGACCGTCTGCCTGGTCACCGTGGAGGCCGAGCCCGGCACGTCAAAAAGGCTGCGCTCGGTGCGGGTGCCCGTCACGGTCACCGGGTCGAGCGGCGCGATCGGCACCTGCGCCTGGTCCGGAGAACCGGACGGCGCGGTCTGCCCGAGCGCGTCGCTTGCCGACAATGCCGCCATCACCATCACCACAGCCGAACCAGACCGCGTCATGCTCCCCGCCCCCCGCCCATCATCAGGTGCCTCGCGGCACTGTTGCTGGCGGGGACGACATTCCCGGCTGGCTACCCTTTGCGCTCTACCAGAGGCGCTCTGAGAATGCAATTGCGAATCATTATCATAGATGGCGCTACCCTGCACGACGCACGAGATGACGGGCGGCTGGAGCAGGCGGTACGCTGGATCACATGACCACGCTCGACCTGATTCTCCGCGGTGCGACCTTGCCGGACGGCCGGACCGGCCTCGATATCGGCATCAGGGACGGCCGCATCGCCGCGCTCGAGCCGGCGTTGTCGGCGCAGGCCCATCGCGAGATCGATGTCGGCGGCTGCCTGGTGAGCCCGCCGTTCGTCGATGCGCACTTCCACATGGATTCGACGCTGTCGCTGGGCCAGCCGCGGCTCAACCAGTCGGGCACGCTGCTGGAGGGCATTGCGCTGTGGGGCGAGCTGAAGCCGCACCTGACCCAGGCGGCGCTGGTTGAGCGCGCGCTGCGCTATTGCGACTGGGCGGTGGGCCGCGGCCTGCTGGCGATCCGCAGCCACGTCGATATCTGCGATCCGCGGCTGCTGGCGGTCGAGTCCCTGCTGCACGTCAGGAAGACGGTGGCGCCCTACCTCGACCTGCAGCTGGTCGCCTTTCCGCAGGATGGCTACCTGCGCAGCCCCGATGCCGTGGCGCTGCTCGATCGCGCGCTCGAGCAGGGCGTCGATGTCGTGGGCGGCATCCCGCATTTCGAGCGCACCATGGCCGACGGCGCCGAGAGCATCCGGCGGCTGTGCGCCCTCGCCGCGGCGCGCGGTGCGCTGGTCGACATGCACTGCGATGAAAGCGACGATCCGCTGTCCCGCCATGTCGAGACGCTGGCGGCAGAGACCGTGCGGCATGGCCTGCAGGGGCGCGTCACCGGCTCGCACCTGACATCCATGCATTCGATGGACAACTACTACGCATCGAAGCTGCTCGACCTGATGGCGGAAGCGC
>DATEIF010000662.1:0-9921 GCA_035279205.1 Vineibacter sp. | reverse complement strand
CATCGGGTTGGGCGCCGGTGGCGCGATGCGGCGCAGGGTGTTGGTGTCGTGGTGGTTGAACGCCGGCTCCTTGCCGCGGACCGCCAGATCCGTGCGCGTCAGATAGGTCCAGCTGCCGTCATCGTTGAAGGTGATGTCGATGCGGTAATAGTCGGTGCGGAACGCCTCCTCGAGGAACGTCGTCGAGCAGATGCCGAACCGGGTATCGCCGCGGCGGGCCTCCACCGAAATGCGCTTGTCGTCCGGTGCCGCCGTTCCGCCCGCCAGCACCACCTGGCCGCGCGGAATGGCGAGGGACTGCATGATCAGCCCGGTGGCCGGCTCCCACAGCCAGTAGCCGACCTGGTCATGGAAGGTGATGGCTTCCTCCGCCGTGTTGATGTGGATGTGATAGCGCAATCCGTAGAGGAGCTGGGGGCCGTTGGGCTGCGGATCGATCGGCTCCATCCGGATGTGCTCGCGGTAGACGCGCCGCTCGGGACCTTCCGCCTTGGGGCTGACGTCGACGCCCTTGTCGGACTGCCACACGCCGGCCAGGCGACGCAGCGGGCCCAGATTGGCGAGCGTATCCGGCGAGAAATCCTCCGGCTCGGTGAAGATGTCGTCGGGGATGGGCGGCATAGGGTTCCCTTGCGTGGTTGGACACACCCAGAGTGCGTGGCCGTTCTGGCAATGACAAGTCGTTGTACCTGGGAGCGCGGGCGTCCCGCCCGCATTGGCGCGAAGCGCCAAGACATGAGCGGGCGTCCCGCCCGCGCTCCCAGGTCAGACGCTGCGCGCGATGTCGGCCCAGCGATCCAGGACCGGCAGGACGACATCGGCCTTCGCGGTCTCGAGTTGCACGATGACGCGATCGACGCCGGCATCGCGGTCGCGCTTGACCTGATCGGCGTCCTTGGCGCCCCAGACCGTGACCGGAACGGAGTCCAGCGGGCGGTTGGCCTCGGCCGCCATCTGCTTGAACTGCGGCAGCAGAGTGGTGATATCGTCGTACTGCTTGCGCCGGCGATGGGGCATCCAGCCATCGCCGTAGCGCAGCGCGCGGCGGGCGGCGAAGGGAAACGCGCCGCCAACAATCACGGGCGGATGCGGCTTCTGCACCGGCTTGGGCCACGTCATCATCGCATCGAAGTTCACGAACTCGCCGTGATACTCGGGCTTCGACTGGGTCCAGATCCGCTTCATCGCCTCGATGCGCTCGCGCGCCAGCTTGTGCCGGGTCTCGAACACGGTGCCGTGGTCGGCCATCTCCTCGGCATTCCAGCCGTTGCCGATCCCGAACAGGAAGCGTCCGTTCGAGACCTGGTCGATCGAGGCGACCAGCTTGGCGGTCTGGATCGGATCGCGCTGCGCCACCAGGCAGACACCGGTGCCGACGCGCAGGGTGGTGGTGACGGAAGCCGCGGCCGTCAGCGACACGAAGGGATCCATGACGTCGTAGTAGGCCTTGGGCAGTTCGCCGCCTTGCGGGAACGGCGTCTGGCGCGACAGCGGGATGTGAGAGTGCTCCGGCGACCATACCGACTCGAAGCCACGCTCCTCGAGCGCGCGTGCCAGATCGGCCGGAGTCATCGAATAGTCGGTGAAGAACATCGCGGCGCCGATTTTCATGGTTCCTCCCAGCGGTCCGTGCATCGTCGCGATGGTGCCGCAGATGTACTTCGCATGTCATCCGCGGTCCGCCGCCATACTCAGCCGGTATGAGCCCTGTGCGTTCACCACATAGCTGTCGCCCGCCAACGCGTGCAGCATGAGCACGACGTCGAACCGACCTGCGGCACGCGGGTTGCGCCTGACGTTGCGTTCGGGGTCATGGAAGCATCTAATCTCCATTAGAAAACACCGTTCCGATAGCGGGACATTGGTGGGAGCGGGTTCATGAAGAACCGGATGTGCGAGATGTTCGGTATCGACGTGCCGATCTTCGCGTTCTCGCACTGCCGCGACGTCGTGGTCGAAGTGTCCAAGGCCGGCGGCCTGGGCGTGCTGGGCATGGCGCGCATGAGCCCCGAGCGGTTGCGGCGCGAGCTGGCGTGGATCGACGCGCATATCGACGGCAAGCCCTACGGCATCGATATCCTGATGCCGACCACCTACCAGGAGGCGGGTGACCTGAAGTTCGATCCCGACCGTCTGTTCCCCAAGGAGCATCTCGACTTCGTGCGCGGGCTGCTCGACGATGCCGGCATTCCGCCGCTGCCGGCTGAAGATGCCGACACCATCGTGCGCGATCTGTTGAGCGAGCTGTCCTTCACGCCAGCGGAAAGCGCCCGCATGCTCGAGATCGCGATGCAGCACCCGATCAAGCTGATCGTGAACGCGCTCGGCTCGCCGCCCAAGGCGCTGGTCGAGGCCGCACATGCCAAGGGCATCAAGGTGGCGGCGCTGGCCGGTCGGCCCAAGCATGCGCTGCGCCACAAGGAGAACGGCTGCGATTTCGTCATCGCCGTCGGCACCGAGGCGGGTGGCCACACCGGCTCGGTCACCTCGATGGTGCTGTGGCCGCGCATCGTCGATGCGGTGGCGCCGTTGCCGGTGCTGGGCGGCGGCGGGGTCGGGCGCGGGCGCCAGGTGGCGGCGGCGCTGGCGCTGGGCTGCGAGGGCGTGTGGTGTGGCTCGATCTGGCTGAAGACGATCCAGAGCGAAGTGATCCCCGAGATCAAGGCCCGCATGTTTGCCGCCGACTCCGATGACGCGGTGCTGACACGCAGCGTCACGGGCAAACCCTGCCGCACGCTGCGCTGCGCCTTCACCGACGCCTACGACAAGCCCGGCGCACCCGCGCCGCTGCCGGCGCCGTTGCAGAACATCCTGTGGTGGAGCGAGGGGCGGGTGCGCGTCGAGCGCGTGCGCGCGCCCAATTTCCTGACCTATCCCGTGGGCCAGATCGTGGGTGACATGACCGAGCAGGCATCGGTCAAGGACGTGGTCTACGAGATGATGAATGAGCTTGTGGAGGCCCAGCAGCGGATCAGCGCAATGTTCGAGTGAAGCACCGAGGAGGATGAGATGAGCGCAGTCGTCGTCAATCCACCCAACCAGTGGCGCCTGCAGACGCCGGGCGCCGAGGGCTGGCCGCGGACGGCCCGCCCGGAGGCGGCACGCAAGTATTTCATGGTGTCGGCCGACTGCCATGCCAACGAGCCTGTCGATCTGTGGTTGACGCGGATGGACAAGAAGTACCATGACCGCCTGCCGCGCGTGATCACCGACAAGGACGGCGTGCAGTGGCGCGTGTCGGAGGGCCATCGTCCGGACCGCCTGCGCATCACCCAGATGGAAGGCGAGGATGCGCTGCGCAACAAGTCGGGCGCCACGGCCATCGGCCGCATCGCCGATCACGACAACGATGGCATCGATGTCGAGCTGATGTTTCCCAACAAGGGCCTGTCGATGTGGGGCACGCCCGACGCCGAATTCGCCATGGCGCAGTGCAAGGCCTGGAACGAGTGGGCCTGGGAGATGTTCGCCGACCACCAGGACCGCATCGTGGTCGCGGGCGCGATCGCCACCGGCGACCTGGAGGGCTCGATCGCCGAGATCCAGCGCCTGGCCAAGCTCGGCTTCCGCTGCCTCACCCTGCCGTGCAAGCCGGTCTGGGGATCGCACGACGTCAACCACGTGAACTACAACCTGCCGCATTTCGACCGTCTGTGGGCGGCGATCCAGGATGCCGACCTGCCGATCACGTTCCACATCTCGACCGGCCGCGACCCGCGCGCCTCGCGCGGCAACGGCGGCGCGGTGATCAATTACGTGACGCACTCGTTGTCGCCGACCATCGAGCCCGTGGCCAATCTCTGCGCCTCGGGCGTGCTGGAACGCTTTCCGCAGCTGCGCTTCGCCACCATCGAGGCCGGCATCGGCTGGATCCCGTGGCTGCTCGACGCCATGGACGAGGCCTACAAGAAGCATCATTTCTGGGTGCGCCCCAAGCTGCAGGGCCTGCCCAGCGACTACTATCGCGCCCACGGCTTTGCCTCCTTCCAGGAGGACCAGGCCGGCCTCGACCTCGCCCAGTCGCACCGGCTAGCCGACAACTTCATGTGGGCCAACGACTACCCGCATCACGAAGGCACCTGGCCGCACTCGGCCGAAGCGATCGAGCGCACCATGGGGCATCTGTCGGACACGACGCGGGCCAAGATCCTGGGACTGAACGCGGCGCGCTTCCTCAAGCTCGAGGTGCCGGCGCGCTATCGCGCGTGATATCGCCAGCTGGAACGATCGCTTCATGGTGAGCTTGTCGAGCCATGAAGCGGTTCGCACAGCGGTCGGGTGCGGCCTTCATGGTTCGACAAGCTCACCATGAAGGCTATTTCTAGTTCGAGTCGACCTGCAAGGAGGCGCAATGACCGAGCGCACGCTGCGCGGCAAGGTGGCTATCGTCGGTATCGGTGAGACGCCTTACTACAAACACGGCAAGTCGCCCGATCCCGAGTTCAAGCTGGCATTGAAGGCAATCCTTGCCGCCTGCGCCGATGCCGGCATCGATCCGCGCAAGATCGACGGCTTCGCCTCCTACAGCAACGACCGCAACGATCCGTCGCGCCTGGCCGCGGCGCTGGGGCTGCCGGCGCTGCGCTTCTCCAACATGCAATGGGGCGGCGGCGGCGGCGGTGGTGCCGGCGCCGTCGGCAACGCCGCGGCTGCTGTGGCCGCGGGTCTCGCCGATTGCGTCGTCGTGTTCCGCGCCCTGGCGCAGGGCCAGTTCCAGCGTTTCGGCGCTGCGCCGCCGGGCGGCGTGGCCACGGGCGAGGCGGCGTTGAACGCGCCCTATGGCGTGATGTCGCCGGCGCAGCGCTATGCCATGCGCGCCATGCGCTTCATCCACGAAAACAAGATCGCGGCCAGCGCCCAACGCGCGATTGCGCTGGCCTCCTATCATCATGCGCAGCGCAACCCGCGCGCGGTGATGCACGGCAAGCCGCTGACGGCCGAGGCCTACGATGCGTCGCGCTGGATCGTCGAGCCGTGGCGGCTGTTCGACTGCTGCATGGAGAACGATGGCGCCGCGGCGCTGATCATCGTGCCGGCCGAGCAGGCGCGCGACTTCGCCAAGAAGCCGGCCTACCTGCTGGCCTCGGCCCAGGGCTCGGAATACCGCAACGGCGCGCGCGGCCACAACGCGCCGCTCTATGCCACGTCGAGCTTCACCACCGTGGCGCCGCAGCTCTACGCCATGGCCAAGGTGAAGCCCAGCGATGTCGACGTGCTGCAGAGCTACGAGAACTTCACCGGCGGCGTGCTGATGAGCCTGGTGGAGCACGGCTTCTTCAGCGCCGAGGAAGCCAGCGACTTCCTGGTGCCGGAGAACCTGATGGCGCCGACCGGCAAGCTGCCGCTCAACACCAGCGGCGGCAATCTCGCCGAGTGCTACATGCACGGGCTGGAGCTGCAGGTCGAGGCGGTGCGCCAGCTGCGCGGCGAGTCGACGGCGCAGGTGCCCGACCCGCACGTGTCGATGGTGATCTCCGGCCCGATGGTGACGCCGGTGTCGAGCATGATCCTGGGCAGCGCGGAGACCTTGTGATGACCACCGCAACCTATCTCCGCCCGGGCCTACCGGCACCAGTGGCCGAGAATGACGGCCTGGACGCGCCCTACTGGGAAGCCACGCGGCGCGGCGTGCTGATGGTGCAGCGCTGCAAGGCCTGCGGCACCTGGCAGTGGGGACCGGAATGGATCTGCCACAAGTGCCTGTCGTTCGATGTCGGCTGGCAAGAGGTCGAGGGACGTGGCCGCATCTACAGCTGGGAACGGCCGTGGCATCCGGTGCATCCGGCGCTGAAGGAGCAGGGGCCCTACATTGTGGTGCTGGTCGAGCTGCCGCACGCCGGGGGCATCCGCATGCTGGGCAACCTGCTGGGTGATCCCAAGCAGGATGTGCGTATCGGCGCCGAGGTCGAGGCGGTGTTCGAGCCGCATGACGATGCCAAGCCGCCGTTCACCCTGGTGCAGTGGCGTTACGTGGACGCGTCGTCGGGCGGTCCGGCGCGCTCTGTTCGCTGAAACTGAACAGGCGCGGCAGGGCGCGCGCGATCGCCAGCGAGCCTTCCACGCTGGCCAGTCGCTGTGCGATCGCGTGCTCCAGCGGAAGCTGCGTCGAGAGGATGTTCAGCAGCGTATCGAACTGGGTCTCGATGGCGGCGCCGCCGGGACCCTCGCCTTTCTCGATCGTTGTCCCCGAGGGGCCGCCCTGCACGAGGAAGCTGGCGGCCTTGGCCTTGTGCCTGACACGCAGGACGATCTTGCGGGCCGGGGTGGGGGTGCGGCGCGCAATGGCGTCGAGCGCCAGCAGCGCCCAGTCGGGTTCGAACGCATCATCCGGTCGCACCGGGAACAGGAAGCGGCCGCCCCAGCGGATCAGCTCCCGGATCGCCGGCCTGAGCGCCTCTCCCGCCGGCGTCAATTCGTAGACCTGGGCGTTGAACGGCGGCGGCAGGGTCGAGCGTTGCACCACGCCGCTGTCGATCAGCGCGTTGAGCCGCCCGGTGAGCATCGTCGGGCTGACGCCCGCGAGGCGATCGCCCAGATCGCTGAAGCGCTTGGGGCCCAGCAGCAGCTCGCGAATGATCAGCAGCGTCCAGCGCTCGCCGAGCAGCTCTGCCGTGCGGGCCAGGGCGCAGAATTGGGCATAGCGCGTTCCGCTCATGCCGACGTCATTGTCAGACGCCTCCCGGTGCTGTCAATTCGGTGTGCAAGCGCCATCAACGGACCCACGGCGCCCTGAAACCTGTATCTCGCCCTCCTGTCACGCGGCGCTCTGCCGCCTGGCGTAGTAGGCGCTGACACCCGGGTGGTTCATCACGCGGTTGCCGTGCTCGACAAGGCTCGGTGCGATGCGATCGGGCAGATCGGACGGGACATGGTCAAGTGCACCCGATCTCAGATGGCGAATCCAGACGAAGACCTTGAGATCGGCGACGGTGAGGCGGTCGTCGGCGAAGTAGCGGCCACCGTGGGCGTCGAGACGCTGCTGCAACCGGCCCAGAGAGTAGGGAACAGGCCCATTCGCCAGCTCTTCGCGTTGCGCCTTCTTCTCGGCTTCCGGCAGCACGATGGTGGCGAACACGCGGGCGGCGATCTCCTCCACGGCGTCCATGGCCTCGTCGCAGAGCGCCGCTTGCCAGGGATCGGCGGGGTAGAGGCCGGCGAGCCTGCCGACGTAGCGGTTGATGCTGTTGGATTGTGCGACGGCCCTGCCGTCGATTTCCAGGACGGGCAGAGCGCCGAAGGGCATGAGGGACTTGCGGCCCGGCCAGTCGGCAAACGACACGCGGTCATCCTGGAACGCCAGGCCACCGACGGCAAAAGCCAGCCGCGCGGCCTCGCCGCGGCCGCCGTCGAAATCGAAGTAGGTGAGCTTGGGGGTGGTCATGCGCGTTCACCGTATGGAACGTGTAACTACAAAAAATATACTAGATAGTCCAATATATGGAGTCAACGGGGACACGGCAGCGTCGCTGGCGGTGATGCGCGATGACGTGATTGATGACCCGGATCTGCGCCTGTGGGATCGATGCCGCAGGATCCTTCGCTTCGTTCAGGATGACTTGGTCGTCTAACTCGCGGCCGCCGACTCTGAGGTCGCCGATTGCCGCGGCGTCGACAGCACGGTCTTCTCAGCCTCTTGCGCCATCCAGCTGACGAATTGATCGACGCGCGGGTCGCCGATCAGGCGCGGCGCCCAGCGCGCGACGTGCAGCTTGCTGGACGTCATCGCGATCGAGGCGTCGGCCAGCGCCGGGACCAGGCGACCGTCGGCCAGCGCGTCATGCACCAGCAGCGAGCGGCACAGCGCGACGCCGATGCCGTTGAGCGCGGCGGTGAGGCTGAGGCCGATCTCCGCGAAGCGCAGCTCGCCGTTCTTCTGCGCCGGGCGCGACAGGCCGAGCCGCCGCAGCCATAGCGACCAGCTCCACTCGCCGGCACGGCCGCTGTCCTTGTGGATCAGCGGCAGGCGCAGGAGCCCGCCGGGATCGGCCAGCGGCCGTCCGCGCGGCAGCAGCGATGGTGCGCATACGGGAAAGACCCGCTCGGAGAACAGCGGCCTTTGCGTCGTCGTGCGATGTGCCTCTTGCGTGGGGAGCCAGAAGATTCTGACGTCGACCGGGCGGGCGGCATCGTCGCCGGTTTCGCTGGGCACCAGCTCGATGCTGATGCCGGGATGGGCGGCGGCGAAGCGCGGCAGGCGGCGGATCAGCCACCAGTTCGACAGCGCCGCACCGGCACTGACGGTCAGGGTCGATCGGTCGGCCTGCCGGCGTCGGTGTCCTTCCAATGCACCCAGGGCGTCGAGTGCCGTGCCGACATCGGCCGCCAGCGCCCGGCCGGCCTCGGTGAGTCTGATCCCCGGATTGAGCCGCTCGACCAGGCGCGTATCGAGATGCTGCTCCAGCCGCTTGAGCTGGTGACTGACGGCGCTTTGCGTGACGCCGAGCTCGGCGGCGGCGCGCGTGAAAGAGCCATGCCGCACGACGGCATCGAAAGCCAGCAGCGGCGCCAAGGGCGGCAGCGTTCGGACCATCCTGTCCCTCCGGGCGCCATGATACCGGATCCCGGGCTAGGTGGTCGACGGGTGCGCCGCGGCCTGGCGCCGGATCGCCATCAGCAGTAGCTGGGCAAACACGGCGGTGACCAGCGCCTGGCCGACAACGAAGGCGATTCCCAGGCCGTTGGGTGTCACGGAGCCCAATAGTAGCAGGCCGATGCTGGCGGCGGCCCACAGCGCCTCGATGACGATGACCCCGATCAGCACGCGTGCCGACGCATCGGCTTTGCGCGCCAGAAGGCCGACCGTGGCGGCGAAGGGCAGAAGCAGCAGACCGGCGCCCATCAGAAGCCCGGCCGGAAGGCCAGTCAGGGGCCCAAGCAACGGCGCGGCTGGCAGCATCAGGATGACACCGCCCAGCGCGAACACGGCATCACCGAGCAGAACCTGGCGAAGGAAAGGGGTGATCCGCACCATCGTGGCACCTCCCGTGCGATGTGACCTTCAGCCGACTTGACCTGTACGGCGTACGGTGGACTGTGTCGGCGTTCCGGACGTGTGGCGATTACATTCGAGGTAATAACGTGTCGAACGTCGCACCTTCGCCGTCGATCGGGGCGCTGCTGCGCGAATGGCGCACGAAGCGACGGATGAGCCAGCTGGCGCTGGCAGCCGAGGCGGAGATCTCGCAGAAGCACCTCAGCTTTCTGGAAAGCGGACGCTCGATACCATCGCGCGAGATGGTGATGCGACTGGCCGAGCACCTCACGATACCGCTGCGCCAGCGCAATCAGCTCCTGGTGGCCGCGGGCTTCGCGCCGCATTTCGGCGAGCGTCGCCTCGATGATCCGCTGCTGGCGCCCGCGCGGCTGGCAATGCGCCAGGTCCTTGCCGCGCACGAGCCCAATCCCGCCTTTGCCATCGACCGGCTTTTCAATCTGATCGACGCCAATACGATGGTGGCGCCCTTCCTAGAAGGCGTCGAGGAGCCCGCGCTTCTGAAACCGCCGCTCAATGTCATGCGGCTGTGCCTGCATCCGCGCGGTCTGGCGCCGCACATCGTCAATCTGAGCGAATGGCGCGACCATCTCTTCGTGCGCCTGCGCCGGCAGGCGGCTCTGACGGGCGATCCGGCCTTCGACGACCTGGAGCGGGAGTTGGCGACATATCCCGCCGGCCCCAGGACGCACGCGCCCGTCAATCCCGACATCGCGCGGATCGCCAATCCGCTCTGCATCAGGCTGAACGGCGACATCCTGACCTTCATCGCCACCTTGTCGGTGTTCGGCAACGCCGTCGACATCACGCTGTCGGAGATCGCCATCGAGAGCTTCTTTCCAGCCGACGATCGCACGGCGGCGATCGTCCGACAGCTGCGGGACCAGCGCCGCGAGCGATAGCGGCATGACGGCCATTCATGGGCTTTC
>DATEIF010000661.1:0-2872 GCA_035279205.1 Vineibacter sp. | reverse complement strand
GTTCAAGCGCGGCGAGACTCCCAAGGCGGGCCCGCAGGTCGATCGCCAGACCTCGGCGCCGGTCGGCGGGCCGACGACCCTGACGAGCATTCCCGGCGGCGCTGCGCCGCGCGACCGATAAACGCCTGGAGTAGCGGGCGATGCTGAGCGATAGCGATCGGATCTTCACGAACCTCTACGGCTTCGATGACTGGGGCCTGGAGGGCGCGCGCAAGCGCGGGCTGTGGGACAACACGGCGGCGCTGCTGGCCAAGGGCGGTCCGGCGATCATCGACGAGATGAAGAAGTCGGGCCTGCGCGGCCGCGGCGGTGCCGGCTTTCCGACCGGCCTGAAGTGGTCGTTCATGCCCAAGGAGGTCGGCGACCGGCCGCACTATCTGGTGGTCAACGCCGACGAGTCCGAGCCCGGGACCTGCAAGGATCGCGACATCATGCGTCACGATCCGCACATGCTGATCGAGGGTTGCCTGGTGGCGGGCTTCGCCATGCAGGCGCATGCGGCCTACATCTATATCCGCGGCGAGTTCTATGACGAGGCGGTGAAGCTGAACGCCGCCGTTCGCCAGGCCTACGACGCCGGCCTGATCGGCAAGAACGCCTGCGGTTCGGGCTGGGATTTCGACGTCTACGTTCATCGCGGCGCCGGCGCCTATATCTGCGGCGAGGAGACGGCGCTGCTCGAAAGCCTCGAGGGCAAGAAGGGCATGCCGCGGCTGAAGCCACCGTTCCCGGCCGGCGCCGGCCTCTACGGCTGCCCGTCCACGGTGAACAACGTCGAGTCGATCGCCGTGGCGCCGACCATCCTGCGCCGTGGTGCTGCGTGGTTCGCCGGCATCGGCCGGCCCAACAACACCGGCACCAAGCTGTTCTGCATCTCGGGGCACGTGAACAAGCCGTGCAATGTCGAGGAGGCCATGGGCATCCCGCTGCGCGAGCTGATCGACAAGCATGCCGGCGGCGTGCGCGGCGGCTGGGACAATCTGCTGGCGGTGATCCCCGGCGGCGCGTCTGTGCCTCTGCTGCCGAAGTCGATCTGCGATGACATCCTGATGGATTTCGACAGCCTGCGGAACGTGCAGTCCGGTCTCGGCACGGCCGCCGTCATCGTCATGGACAAGTCGACCGACGTCATCAAAGCGATCGCACGGCTGTCGTACTTCTACAAGCACGAGAGCTGCGGCCAGTGCACGCCGTGCCGCGAAGGCACGGGCTGGATGTGGCGCGTGATGGAGCGCATGGTCAAAGGCGACGCGCGCATCGAGGAGATCGACGTGCTGCACGACGTCACCAAGCAGGTCGAAGGTCACACGATCTGCGCGCTGGGCGACGCCGCGGCGTGGCCGATACAGGGTCTGATCCGCCATTTCCGTCCCGAGATGGAACGGCGGATCAACGAGTCCAAGACTCGCCGGATCGCAGCGGAGTAGGGCGGCCATGCCGAAGATGAAGATCGACGGGATCGACATCGAGGTGCCGGCCGGCATCTCGGTCCTGCAGGCCTGCGAGCTGGCTGGCGTCGAGATCCCGCGTTTCTGCTACCACGAGCGGCTGTCGATCGCCGGCAACTGCCGCATGTGCCTGGTAGAGCAGGAGAAGGCGCCCAAGCCGATCGCGTCATGCGCCATGCCGGTGATGGACGGCATGGTGATCAAGACCAACACGCCGGGCGTCAAGAAGGCGCGCAACGGCGTGATGGAGTTCCTGCTGGTCAACCATCCGCTGGATTGCCCGATCTGCGATCAGGGCGGCGAGTGCGACCTGCAGGACCAGGCCATGGCCTACGGCTATGACCGCAGCCGCTTCCACGAGAACAAGCGCGCGGTGCCCGACAAGGACCTCGGGCCGCTGGTCAAGACCTCGATGAACCGCTGCATCCAGTGCACCCGCTGCGTGCGGTTTGCCACCGAGGTTGCCGGCGTCGAGGAACTGGGCGCCACCGGGCGTGGCGAGCAGATGGAAGTCACGACCTACGTGCACAAGACCCTGTCGTCGGAGCTGTCCGGCAACATCGTCGATCTGTGCCCGGTCGGGGCGCTGACCTCCAAGCCCTATGCGTTCAATGCCCGCCCCTGGGAGCTGCGCAAGACCGAGTCGGTCGATGTGATGGACGCGCTGGGCTCCAACATCCGCATCGATACGCGTGGCGCGGAAGTGATGCGCGTGCTGCCGCGCATCAATGACGACGTCAACGAGGAATGGATCGCCGACAAGACGCGTCACGCCATCGATGGCCTGAAGCGCCAGCGCCTGGACCAGCCCTATGTGCGGCGCGACGGCAAGCTCAGGCCGGCCAGCTGGGGCGAGGCGTTCGATGCCATTGCCGCGCGCCTCAGGGACATGGACGGCAGCAAGATCGCCGCCATTGTCGGTGATCAGTGCGACGCCGAGGCGATGGTTGCGCTGAAGGATCTCATGGCGGGCTTGGGCGCGTCGGCGGTCGAATGCCGGCAGGACGGTGCAGCGCTCGACGCCGCCGTGCGTGGCGCCTATCTGTTCAACGCCGGCATCGCCGGCATCGACCAGGCCGACGCGATCCTGTTGCTGGGCAGCAATCCGCGCTGGGAGGCTCCGGTCCTCAACGCGCGCATCCGCAAGCGCTACCTGACGGGCAAGCTCAGGGTCGCCCTGGTCGGCGACGTGCCGGGCGATCTCACGTATCCGGTCGAGCGCCTGGGGCACGGCCCCGCGACGCTGCGCGAACTGGCCGACGGCAAGCTCGCCTTTGCCGACGTGCTCAAGGGTGCCAAGAACCCGATGATCATCGTCGGTCAGGGCGCCCTGCAGCGTGCCGATGGCGCCGCTGTCCTGGCGCAGGCACGGGCGCTGGCCGAGGCCTTCAATGCCGTGCGCGACGACTGGAACGGGTTCTGTG
>DATEIF010000660.1:0-15324 GCA_035279205.1 Vineibacter sp. | reverse complement strand
AAGCGGCGGGCGATGTCGGCGTCGAGTGCCGGCGTGCCGTTGAACCACATGGTGCGGTCCTTGCCATGACCGGGGTGGCCGGGTGGCAGGAACCAGTAGTCGATGATACGGCTGACGAGGTCGGGCATTCAGGGATCAGGTATCAGGGATCAGAGATCAGCGCTATTCTCACATCCGATACCTGATCCCTGATTTTCAGATCCCTGACCATGGCTGCCGTCCGCAACATCCTCTTCATCATGTGCGATCAGCTGCGCGCCGATCATCTGTCGTGCGCTGGCCACCCGCACCTGAAAACGCCGAACATCGATGCCTTGGCCCGGCGCGGCGTTCTTTTTCCGCGAGCCTACGTCCAGTCGGCAGTGTGCGGTCCGTCGCGCATGTCGTTCTACACCGGTCGCTACATGTTCAGTCACGGCGCGACCTGGAACCGCGTGCCGCTCAGCGTGCGCGAGAAGACGATCGGCGACTATCTGCGACCGGCGGGCATCCGCGTCGCGCTGGCCGGCAAGACGCATGTATTGCCCGACCTCGATGGCCTGGAGCGCTATGGTATCGAGGCCGGCTCGGCGTTCGCCGCCCTGTTGCGCAACGGCGGCTTCGAGGAGCTCGACCGCTATGACGGCCATTCGCCGCCGGGCGTCGAAAGCGGGTATCCGGCCTTTCTGCGTCGGCACGGCTACGTGGCCGATGATCCGTGGAGCGAATTCGTCATTGCCGCCGACGGTCCGGCCGGCGAGACGCTCTCGGGCTGGCACATGCGCAACGCGCGGCTGCCGGCGCGGGTGAAGGAGGCCCATTCCGAAACCGCCTACATGACGGACCAGGCGATCCGCTTTGTCGAGGCGCAGGGCGAACAGCCCTGGTTCCTGCATCTGAGCTACGTCAAGCCGCACTGGCCCTACATGGCGCCGGCGCCGTATCACGCGATGTACGGGCCGCAGGAGTGCTTGCCGCTCAACCGCAGCGAGGCCGAATTGACCGACCAGCACCCGGTGCTGGCCGCGTACCGGCAGCACGAAGAGTCGGTGAGCTTCAGCCGGCCGGATGGTCCCGCGACGGTGCGTCCCACCTACATGGGGCTGATCGCGCAGATCGACGATCATCTGGGCCGCCTGTTTGCAACCCTCAAGCGGCTGGGCCGTCTCGACGACACGCTGATCGTCTTTACGGCGGACCACGGCGATTTCCTGGGCGACCACTGGCTGGGTGAAAAGGAAATCTTCTACGAAGAAGCGGTGCGCGTGCCCTTCATCGTGGTCGATCCTGATCCGGCGGCGGATGCCACGCGCGGCACGGTCGATCGCCGTTTCGTCGAGGGCATCGATGTCGTGCCCACGACGCTCGACGCGCTCGGCCTGCCGCCGTCGCGACACCTGATCGAAGGCCGCTCGCTGCTGCCGTTGACGCGCGCCACGATGCCGCCGCAGTCGGTCTGGCGCGAGGCGGTCTTTTCCGAGCTCGATTATTCCTTCCGCGAGGCCCGCCGGCTGCTCGGCCGCCACCCGCGCGATTGTCGCGCCTTCATGGTTCGTACCGATCGCTGGAAATATGTGTGGTGGCAGGATTTTCCGCCCCAGCTCTTCGATCTCGCCGACGATCCCGCCGAAATGGTCGACCATGGCCGCGACCCCGGCTACGCCACGGCGCGCCAAGAGCTACATGCGCGCCTGTTCGACTGGATGCGGGGCCGCAAGACGCGCGTGACAGTGGACGATGCCTATGTCGAGGCGCGCACCGCCAGTCACAAGAAACACGGGATCTTTTTCGGCGTCTGGTAGGCAAGGCAGCGGCTTGCAGCATCAGCGTGGCCGCTGCGCGGCAGTTTTGTGGCGTCGAGGCACAGCCATGTGATGCGTTCAGGCGTGGTGCGACGGCCAAGTGCGTTGTCCTTGTCGGCGATGCGATGTACTTTGAAAATCGCGTTGCGCGCCGCAGAGGCCGTCCGTGTTCAGCCGACGTCACTTCATCGCCTCGACTGTCGCCGCCCCCTTGCTGGGCGGTGCCGCCGCGCGTGCGCAGCCCGTCGTCGAGCGGCACTTTTTGATCGGTGCCGGGCCGATCGGCGGCACCTATTTTCCGGTGGCTGGCCTGATCGCGACGGCGATCAGCAATCCGCCGGGCGGCCGCCCCTGCGAGGCCGGCGGCAATTGCGGCGTGCCGGGCTTGGTCGCCGATGTGCTGGCGACGCAGGGATCGGTGGAGAACCTGCGCAAGATCGCCGACGGCGGTATGGAGTCCGGGCTGGCCCAGGCCGATGTCGTGACAGCGGCCTTCAAGGGCGAGGACACGTTCACAGGCCGTGCGCTCACCGGCTTGCGGGCGATGGCCAATCTCTTTCCCGAGACGGTGCATGTCGTGGTTCGGCGCGGCACGGGGCTGGAGACGGTTGCCGATTTGCGCGGGCGTACCGTTTCGCTGGGCGAGCGCGAGTCCGGCGCCTTGTCGATATCACAGCGGCTGCTGTCGGCCTTCGGGCTGGGCCGACGGGACATCGATGCGCTCTATCTGTCGCCGCAGGCGGCCAGCATTCGGCTGCGGGAAGGCACGATCGACGCCTTCATCATGATTGCCGGCCAGCCGGCGCCGCTGCTGACGGCAATGGCGCTGCAGTCGCCCATCGATCTGCTGCCGGTGCCGACCGCGATCGTCGAGCAGATGCGCGAGAGCCAGCCTTACGTCACGGAGGCGACGGTCGCGGCCGGCCTGTACGACGGCATCGAGGCGCGGCCCTCGCTTCAGGTCAATGCCCAGTGGCTGGTGGCCGAGCGGGTCGAGGCCGACATCGTCTACGGCAATCTGAAGGCCCTGTTCCATCCCGCCATGCGCGGTCGCCTCGATCGAGGGCCACCCAGCGCCGCGGCGATCCGGGTCGAGACCGCGCTCGAGGGGCTCACCGTGCCGCTGCACGAGGGCGCGACAAAGTTCTACAAGGAACGCGGCCTGATCAAGGAGTGAGCGTATCTCCTCTCCCGCGAGCGGAAGAGGAAGGGGCCCAATCGCGCGCAGCGCGATGGGAAGGTGAGGGCCCAAGGACACGGTGCCTCGTGTGTAGTCCCTCATCCGCCACCCCTGCGCTGCGCTACGGGGTGGCACCTTCTCCCGCCAGCGGGAGAAGGAAACTACCGGAACTCGTACTCGGCGATCAGCCACGGCTCGTGGCGTGCCGCGTCACACCATTCCTTCATGGCGGCGTGCTCCAGCACGGCATCGCAGTAGCGCTGCGCCTGGGTATCGAGCTTGACGCCGTAGGTCCGCAGACGCGTCGCCACGGGCGCGAACATGGCATCGGCGATGGTGAAGGCGCCGAACAGGAAGCCATCATCGCGCGCCGCTGAGCCGGCGAAACGTTTGCGGCAATCAAGCCAAAGGCCGGCAATGCGCTGCACCTGGGCCAGCGCCTCGGGCGTGTGGCCGTGTCCGGGAAACGAGGCGCGGATGTTCATCGGCATGTCGCGGCGAAGCTCGGCAAAGCCGGCGTGCATTTCGGCCGCGACAGAGCGTGCCACGGCACGCGCGGCGGCCGCTTCCGGCCACAGATTGGCTTCGGGTTTCAACTCGTGCAGGTATTCGCCGATCGACAGCGAATCCCAGACCGAAAGACCACCGTGTGTCAGCACAGGTATGAACCCGGACGGCGAGTGCCGTGCGATCTGCGCCTTGGTATCCGGTTCATAGAGGCGCACCAGCACTTCGTCGAAGTCGATGCCCGCCGCTTTGCAGATCAGCCAGCCGCGCAACGACCACGACGAATAGTTCTTGTTGCCGATCACCAGGGTGAACTCACTCATCGCATCCTCGCGTCGCGACTTTGCACATTGCCAGCGTAACCGATTCCCGATCATGCTGGGGGTTCGTTGTCGAACATAACAACACGGAGGATACCGTGTCGCTTCCGTTTCTTGACCGTGCGCCTGCTGCCGTGCCGATCGCCATCGTTGCACCAACCGACTGGTCGGCATGGCTTAAACGGCAGTCCGCACATGCCCGCGCCTGGCTGCAGGCATCAGGAATCGGCGGCAAATCCGGTGAATTCGCGCTGCTTCCCGACGATGACGGCCGCGCCGAGCTTGCCGTCCTTGTGCGCTCGGCCACGTCGACAATGTGGGACTATGGTGCGTTGGCGAGCAAATTACCACCGGGCGATTATTGCCTGATCGGCGACACCGCGCCGGTGTCAACGGTCGATGCCTGCATCGCCTTCGCGCTCGGGTCGTGGCGGTTCACGCGCTACCGGACCGATAGCAAGCAGCAGCCGCGGCTGGTGTGGCCGTCGAAATGCGATCGCGCCGCCGTCGAACGCGTCGTGAACGGCATCTATCTGGCGCGCGACCTGATCACCACCCCGTCGAACGACATGGGTCCGGCGGAACTCGCTGCCGCGGCCCGGCAACTGGCGCGGCGGCACCGGGCCCGCTTCTCGGTCATTGCCGGCAACGAACTGCTGCGTCGCAACTATCCTGTGATCCATGCCGTGGGCCGCGCCTCGACGCGGGCACCGCGTCTGATCGATATCGTCTGGGGGCGCCCCAATGCACCCAAGGTCACGCTGGTGGGCAAAGGCGTCTGCTTCGATTCCGGCGGCCTCGACCTGAAGCCCGCCGCCGGCATGCTGATGATGAAGAAGGACATGGGCGGTGCCGCCACCGTGCTGGCGGCGGCCGCCATGGTCATGGCGGCGCGCCTGAACGTGCGGTTGCGCGTGCTCATCCCCGCCGTCGAGAACAGCGTCTCGGGCAACGCGTTCCGGCCGCTCGACGTCATCACGTCGCGCAAGGGCGTGACGGTGGAGATCGGCAATACCGACGCCGAGGGTCGCCTGATCCTGTGCGATGCGCTCACCGAAGCGGCGCGCGAGGACCCGGCGCTGATCATCGATGTCGCGACATTGACCGGTGCCGCGCGTGTCGCGCTCGGCCCCGACGTGCCGGCGCTGTTCAGCAACGATGATGCGCTGGCCGACAATCTGCTGAAGGCGTCGCGCGAGCGCGAGGATCCGTTGTGGCGCCTGCCGTTGTGGCGCGGTTATCGCCGGTTCCTGGACAGCAAGGTGGCCGACATCAACAACGCCGGTCAGTCGCCGTTCGGCGGTGCCATCACCGCGGCGCTGTTCCTGCAGACCTT
Source organism: Vineibacter sp. (assembly GCA_035279205.1). Classification (GTDB taxonomy): domain Bacteria; phylum Pseudomonadota; class Alphaproteobacteria; order Reyranellales; family Reyranellaceae; genus Vineibacter. Next base: position 10,200 of record DATEIF010000660.1, on the reverse strand, counting down.
CGTGCCTGACTCCGTGCCGTGGGCACACATCGACACCATGGCCTGGAACCAGACCAGCCAGCCCGGCCGGCCGGAGGGCGGCGAAGCGATGGGCGCGCGCGCCATCTACGGCATGCTGGCCGCGAAATATCCACCTCGCCGTTAGTGCCGCAAGCGCGCCACTCATAGGCGCTAACTTTGACGATCTTCCAGACGCCAACCTCATCCTGAGGAGGCCGCGCAGCGGCCGTCTCGAAGGATGGGCTACAGGCGGAGTCTTGGAAAACGCGTATTCGCAGCGCCTGCGTTGTTGCTACCCTTCGAGACGCGGCCCTGCGGGCCGCTCCTCAGGGTGAGGTTCAGCGTAAGTTAGCGCCTATGAGTGGCGCGCTCCCGGCGTGAACGGTACGGCACGGCGCTCGGCGACATCGGTGTTGCGCGTGCGCCAGAAGGTGCCGATGCCGGCGAACGTGCCCAGCACCACTTCACGCAGACCGAACAGGGCCAGCTTGTCGCCGCGCACGCCATAGACGATCGCTGCCGCGATGCCCGGCGTGAGCCGGCTGCCCCACAGAACCTGGTACGACAGCACAGCGATCATCCGCAGCGTCGGCATGTATTCGAGATGGCCCAGAGTCGCGTTGTGGATCAGGTCACGCAGGGCGCCCTGGTCCAGCTGGTTGCGCTGGTCCGAGTCTGGGCGGACTGACGGGTAATGGTCGACGAGCACCGCGGGGTCGTACATCAGGATCCACCCGGCGCGACGGATGGCGCCGCCGAACAGCGACTCGTTGGCGACCTGGGCGCCCCGGCCGCGCAGGCGGCGATCGAAGCGCAGGCTCCCGATGGCGCTGCGCCGGAACGCCATGCAGACACCCTTGAGCGCCTCGACGGGACGCGCCGGTCCGACACCGCAATTGTGATTGCCGTGGATGCGGCCGTACCAGGTGCTGACGCCGACCTGCTTCTGCGGCGGCCAGTCGTCCTTGCGCCCCTCCTGAAAGATGCGGTCGCGGCCGCCGATGCCGCCGACCTGCCCATCGGCAGCGAAATGGCCGGCGATTCGCTGCAGCCAGTCGGGGTGCGGCGCCGCATCGTCGTCGGTCATCGCGACGGCATCACCGATCGCGTGCACCAGGCCGACATTGAGCGCCGCCACGACGCCGGGCACGTCGACCAGATGGACCTGCATGGCCAGTCCGCCGGCGTCGTAGCCCGCCAGCATCGTCGCCGTCGCCGTGTCGTTGTCGCGGCGCACCACGTTCACGCGGGCTGCCGGCAGCGTCTGCTGCTTCAATGCGTCGAGGCATCGGCGCAGGTCGTCGGGCCGCTTGTAGGTCGGCACGATGACCGTGATGTCCATCTCAGTAGCCGGCCTTGCGGTCGATCAGGTTGACCAGCGCCTGGCCGGACCGCAGGCGGCGCACATTGTCGGCGACACTCTCGGCGGCGGTGCGCGGGTTGGTCGGCCCGGCGATGTGCGGCGTCACTTTGATCTTCGGGTGGATCCAGAAAGGGTGATCGACCGCCAGCGGCTCGACATGGAAGACATCCAGCGCGGCGCCCGACAAATGCCCGCTGTCGAGGGCGGCGATCAGGTCGCGATCCACCACATGCCCGCCGCGCGCCATGTTGATCAGGAAGGCACCCGCTGGCAGCAGGCTCAAGGCGCGGGCGTCCAGAATACCGGCGGTCTGCGGCGTCATCGGCAGGACGTCGACCAGGATGTCGGTGCGCTTCAGGAAAGCCTCGAACCCGTCGGCACCATGGAAGCAGTCGACGCCGTCGATGCTGCGTGGTGAGCGGCTCCAGCCCGCCGTGGCGAAGCCCAGCAGCGCCAGCTTGCGCGCGGTATCGGCGCCGATTTCGCCCAATCCCATGACACCGACGCGGCGGGTCGCCGTGTCGGTGAACGGCACGTCCCGCCACAGGCGTTGGCGTTGCTGCGTGGCGTAGATGTCCATGTCGCGGTGATGATGCAGCGTCCAATAGATGGCGTACTCGGCCATCTGGCCGACCAGGCCGGGATCGATGACACGCACGATCGGCACGTCAGCCGGCAAGTCGGGATCGACCAGCAGGTGATCGACGCCCATGCCGGTCGAGACGATCAGCTTGAGGTTGGCAAAGCGCGCCAGCGCGCCCGGCGGCGGCTTCCAGGCCAGTGCGATCTCGATGTCGGCCGCATTGCCGATATCCGGCCAGGCGCGCAGATCGATCGTCTCGCCCAGCGCGGCGCCCAGACGCTGGCGCCAGCCGGCGGCGTCGCCGCCGCCCTGGGCGTTGCTGACATAGGCGAAGGCAGCGGCCATCGACGCAGCTCCCCAAATCACTGCGCGACAGCGCCGGTATCGGCGCCGATCGGTTCGAGATTGAAGGCGGCCGCGATCAGCGCCTGGGTGTAGGGCGTCTTCGGCGCTTCGAAGATCTGCTTGGCCGAGCCGCGTTCGACCACGACGCCGCCCTGCATCACCACGACCTCGTCGGCGAGCGCCCGCACGACCTTCAAGTCATGGCTGATGAAGAGGTAGGCGAGCTTGTGTCGCGCCTGCAGGTCGCGCAGCAGGTCGACGATCTGGGCCTGCACGCTCATGTCAAGCGCCGAGGTGGGCTCGTCGAGGACGACGAAACGCGGCCGCAACACCATGGCGCGGGCGATCGCGATGCGCTGGCGCTGGCCGCCGGAGAACTCGTGCGGATAGCGGTCGCGCATTGCCGGGTCGAGGCCGACCTCGCTCAGCACGTCGTCGACCAGCTGGCGGCGCTCGGCCGGATCCTTGGCGATGCCGTGCACATCCAGGCCCTCGCCCACGATCTGCTCGATCGACATGCGCGGGCTCAGCGAACCGTAGGGATCCTGGAACACGATCTGCATCTCGCGCCGCAGCGGGCGCAGCTCGCGCGGCGCCACCGCGCGCAGGTCGCGTCCGTCGAACCGGATGCTGCCTTCGCTTTTCTCCAGCCGCAGCAGGGCCAGGCCCAGGGTGGTCTTGCCCGAGCCGCTCTCGCCGACGATTCCCACCGTATGGCCGGCACGCAGCTCGATCGACACGCCGTCGACGGCCTTGATGTAGCCAACCGTGCGGCGCAGCACGCCGCGCTTGATCGGGAAGTGCACCTTGACGTCGCCGGCCGACAGCACGACCGGGGCGTCGGGCGCCCCGGCGAGCGGCCGGCCCTTGGGCTCGGCCGACAGCAGGTGCTTGGTGTAGGTGTGCGACGGCTGGTCGAAGACCTGGGCCACCGGACCCTGCTCGACGATGTCGCCCTTGCTCATCACGCAGACCCGGTCGGCCATCTTGCGCACGATGCCCAGGTCGTGGGTAATGAACAGCAATGCCATGCCGTAGCGCTTCTGCAGCGTCTTCAGCAGCTTCAGGATCTGCGCCTGGATGGTGACGTCGAGCGCCGTGGTCGGCTCGTCGGCGATCAGCAGATCGGGCTCGTTGGCCAGCGCCATGGCGATCATCACGCGCTGGCGCTGGCCGCCGGAGAGCTGGTGCGGATAGGCGTCGAGCCGCCGGGTCGCCTCCGGGATGCCGACCTGCTGCAGCAGCTCCAGCGTGCGGGCCCGCGCCGCGTCGCGTGTCAGGCCCTTGTGCAGCAGCAATGTCTCGCTGACCTGTCGCTCGATGGTGTGCAGCGGGTTCAGCGACGTCATCGGCTCCTGGAAGATCATGGCGATCCGGTTGCCGCGTACCGCGCGCAGCACGTCGGCCGGCGCGGCGATCAGTTCCTCGCCGCGGAAGCGGATGCTGCCGGTCGGGTGACGCGCCATGGGGTAAGGCAGCAGCTGCAGAACCGACAGCGCCGTCACCGACTTGCCCGAGCCCGATTCGCCCACCAGCGCCAGGGTCTCGCCGCGCTCGATGGTGAACGACACCTTGCGCACGGCGTGCACCGCGGCCGCGCCGGCGCCGAAATCGACAGCGAGGTCGCGGACCTCCAGCAGAGGGCCTTGATGTGAATCGGAGCGGGTGTCGGGCATCAGGCTAGGATCTTGCGCGGGTCGAACGCATCACGCACGGCTTCACCAATAAATATCAGCAGCGTAAGCAGGATGGCGATAACGAAAAAGCCGGTCAGGCCCAGCCACGGCGCCTGCAGGTTGTCCTTGCCTTGCAGCAGCAGCTCGCCCAGCGAGGACGATCCCGGCGGCAAGCCGAAGCCCAGGAAGTCGAGGGCCGTGAGCGTCGTCACCGATCCGGCCACGATAAAGGGCAGGTATGTCATGGTGGAGATCGTCGCGTTGGGCAGCATGTGCCGGACCATGATCTTGCTGTCGGACACGCCCAGTGCCCGGGCTGCGCGCACATAGTCGAAATTGCGCGTGCGCAGGAACTCGGCGCGCACCAGCCCGACCAGGGTCGTCCAACTGAACAACAGCATGATCGCCAGCAGCGACCAGAAGCTCGGCTCGATGATCCCCGCCATGAGGATCAGGACGTAGAGCTGCGGCAGACTCGACCACAGCTCGAGGAAGCGCTGGAACAGCAGGTCGACGAGGCCTCCGAAATACCCCTGCACCGCGCCGGCGGCGATGCCGACGATGGAGCTCACGACGGTCAGAATCAGACCGAACAGAACCGATATGCGCAAGCCATAGATGAGCCGGGCAGCAACGTCCCGCAGCTGACTGTCCGTACCGAGCAGATTGTGCATTGTCGGGGGTGTCGGGCCGGTCTGTCCGAGATCCTTGACCGCGTTGAAGGAGTTATAGGGGATCAACGGCCACACGGCCCAACCCTTGGCATTGATGTGCCCGGCGAGTTCGGAGTCCTTGAAGTTGGCTGGGACCCCGAGGTCGCCGCCAAAATCGGTGTCGAGATAGTCGCGGAAGATCGGCGCGTAGAATGCGCCGTCGTATCGCACGATGATCGGCCGATCATTGGCGAGGAACTCGGCGAACAAAGTCGGGATGAAGAGCAGGCTGAAAATCACCAAGGACCAGTAGCCGCGCTTGTTGGCACGGAAAACCACCAGCCGGCGCCGGGTGATCGGCGACAACGTCATGCGCCGCGCCTTTCGAAATCGATGCGCGGGTCGACCACCACGTACATCAGATCGCCGATCAGCCCCAGGATCAATCCGAGCAGTGAAAAGATCCAGAGCGTGCCGAAGATGATCGAGTAGTCGCGGTTGATGGCCGCATTGAATCCCAGATATCCCAGGCCATCCAAGGTGAAGATGACTTCGATCAGCAGCGAGCCGGTAAAGAGGATTGAGACGAAGGCGGCGGGGAAGCCGGCGATGACCAGCAGCATGGCGTTGCGAAACACATGACCGTAAAGGACGCGTCGCTCGCTCAGTCCCTTTGCCCGGGCGGTCTGGACGTATTGCTTGCGTACCTCATCGATGAAGGAGTTCTTGGTCAACATCGTGAGCGTGGCGAAGCCGCCGATCACCATCGCCAGGACCGGCAGGACCATGTGCCAGAAATAGTCGAGGATTTTTCCCCCGATCGACAGGGTCGACCAGTCGGGTGAAACCAATCCCTGGCGTGGAAAGATGTTCCAGTAGCTGCCGCCGGCAAACAGCACCACCAGCAGAATGGCGAACAGAAAGGCGGGGATGGCGGTTCCGACGATAACGATGGAGGAACTGGCGACATCGAAGCGCGAACCATCGCGCACCGCCTTGGCGACGCCGAGCGGTATTGAAATCAGATAGACCAGCAGCGTCGTCCACAGCCCCAGAGATATGGAGACGGGCAGCTTCGAGGCGACGAGATCCAGAATAGGCTGCCCGCTCAGCGTGCTGTTGCCGAGATTGAATGTCGCGTAGTTGCCCACCAGGAGCAGGAACCGCTCGTGTATCGGCTTGTCGAAGCCGTACTGCTTCTTGATTCGTTCCACGACCTCGGGCGGAATACCACGGGCGCCTCGCGATGCGACGTCGCCGGATTGCGACGTCGGCCCGATGTCGCCGCCGCCGCTGAAGCGCGCTGTCGGATCGGCGGCACGCCCTTGCAGCTGCGCGATGATCCGGTCGACGGGGCCACCGGGGGCAGCTTGGATGATGAAGAAGTTGAGCGTGAGGATGCCGAACAGCGTGGGCACCATCAGCAGCAGCCGGCGCAGGATGTAGGCGAGCACGATGGGTGTCCGCTAGGGCGTCGGCTGGAAGCGCGGCGATGGCAGCATCGTCAGTTCTTGCGCTCCGGCATGCCCTGGCGCAGCGCCTTCTCCTTCTCGGGGTCGATCCACCATGTCGAGATGCCGCGCGGCTGGTACTTCGCCAGCTTCTCCGGGCGGCCGAACTTGTTCCAGTACGCAATCCACCATGTCGTCGAATAGTACTGCGGCACGATGAAATAGTTCCACAGCAGGGCGCGGTCCAAGGCCCGGCTGCGCATGATCAGATTGGGTCGGTCGGGCGCGGCGATCACCGCTTCGATCAGCTTGTCGATGGCGGGATCGGTAATCCCGATCGTGTTCTGGCTGCCCTTGGTCTTGGCGGCAGCCGAGCCCCAGAATTCGCGCTGCTCGTTGCCCGGCGACAGCGACTGGCTGAAAATGACGATAGTGGCGTCGTAGTCGAACTCATCCATGCGCTTCTGGTATTGCACGGGATCGACCGTGCGCAGCCGCACGTCGATGCCGACCCGGCCGCACCATTCCTTGAACGGCAAGGCGAAGCGCTCAAGCCGCGATTCGCCCAGCAGCAGCTCGAACGACAGCGGCTGGCCCGACTTGACGTTGGTCATCTTGCCGGCGCGCAGTTCCCATCCGGCTTCTTTCAGCAGCGCGATGGCCCGGCGCATGCCCTCGCGATTGTTGCCCGAGCCGTCGGTCACCGGCAGCTTGAACTCCTGGGTGAACAGCTCGGCCGGCAGCTGGCTGCGCAGCGGCTCGAGGAGTTCCAGCTCCTCCTTCGAGGGCAGGCCGCGCGCCGCCAGCTCGGAGTTGAAGAAGTAGCTGTTGATACGGGTGAACAGGTTCCAGGACAGCGCCTTGTTGAACCACTCGAAGTCCACGAGGTGGACGAAGGCCTCGCGGAAGCGCCGGTCCTTGAACATCTCCCGGCGCAGGTTGAAGCCGACGCCTTGCATCGGCAGCGTGCTTTCGTGCGTCAGTTCCGTCTTTTGCACGGCGCCGGATTTGACGGCCGGGAAGTCGTAGGACGTGGCCCACAGGCGCGAGGTGAATTCGTCGCGATAGTCGACGTCGCCCGCCTTGAAAGCCTCGAACGCGACCTGCTCGTCGCGATAGTAGTCGTAACGAATGACATCGAAATTGTTGCGGCCGCGGTTGAGCCACAGATCCTTGCCCCAGTAGTCCTCGACCCGCTTCAGGGTGATGAAGCGGCCGGCCTCGACCTGGTCGATGCGGTAGGGGCCGCTGCCCAGCGGGATCTCCATGCTGGCGCGGTCGAACTGGCGGCTGGACCACCAGTGCTTGGGCAGCACCGTCAACTGGCCGATGATCACCGGCAGCTCGTGGTTGTCGCCGCCGCGGAAGGAGAACTTCACGCGCCGCTCGTCGAGCGCTTCCGCGCCGACCACGTCGTGGTAGTACACGGCGTACAGCGGCTGGCCCTTCTCCTTCAGGATGTTGAAGGAGAACACGACGTCTTCGGGCGTGATCGGCTTGCCGTCGTGCCAGCGGGCGTTGGCGCGCAGTGTGAAGATGACCCACGAGCGGTCGGGCGGCGTCTCGATGGCTTCAACAAGCCGGCCGTACTCGGTGGAGACCTCGTCGAAGACCGTTTCAAGCAGCGGCTCGTAGATCTGGGCGGCCGCCCCGGCGGGCGTGCCCTGCAGGATGAAGGGGTTCAGCGAATCGAACGTGCCGCGGCCGGCCAGGCGGATCGTGCCGCCCTTGAGGGCGTCGGGGTTGGCGTAGCTCAGGTGCTTGGCGTCGGCCGGATAGCCGGGCTCGCCGTGGATGGCGATGCCGTGCGAGATGATGGTCTTGCCGCCGCCGCCCTGGGCGCGCGCCAGTGCGGGGAACGCAGGCGTGGCGGCAAGACCGGCGAGAACGGAGCGACGTCGAATTCCAGGCAGAAACATGCGCACGGCCTCCAGGGTCGAGTGCAGCCTACGGTGTCAATATGGTGAAACCAAGGGGGCTCCCGTCACGAAGGAGAGAGTCCGGTCCGCGTGGGACGGGTTTCAGCGTCAGCGCTCGCCGGCGAGCAAAGCCAGCGCCGCGCTATGGACGGCAGCGTCGCCGGCAGCGATCACCCTGCCGTCCGAATTCCTGTCGAGCGGCCGGCCGTGCCAGTCCGTCATCCGCCCGCCGGCCCCTTCGATCACCGGAACCACGGCGCAGAAGTCGTGCAGCATCAGGCTGGCCTCGACCACGAGGTCGACGCAGCCCGACGCCAGCAGCCCGTAGCTGTAGCAGTCGCCGCCCCAGCGGAAGAGCTTGACCGTGTCGGCGAGCGCGCGGTGCGCACCGGCCTGGTCGTCGGGGAACATCTGCGGCGCGGTCGAGTACATGTAGGCCTTGGCCAGCGTGTCGCAGGCGCGCACCGCGATGGGCTTGCCGTTGTAGGTGCTGCGCCGGCCCGCCACACCCAGCCAGCGTTCCTCGAGCACGGGCTGGTCGATGATACCCAGCACCGGCCGGCCGTGATGCAGCAGGCCGATCAGCGTGCCGAAGATCGGCATGCCGGTGATGAAGGCCCGGGTGCCGTCGATCGGATCGAGCACCCACACCCATTCCGCATCGAGCCGTTCGCTGCCGTGCTCTTCGCCCCAGATGCCGTGATCGGGTACCGCACGGCCCAGGATCGCGCGCATCGCCACTTCGGCCTCGCGGTCGGCGATGGTCACCGGCGAGGCGTCGGCCTTGTCATCGATCCCGACCGGCGTGCGGAAGTAGCGCCGCACCACGGGCCGTGCCGCATCCGCCAGGCGATGGGCGATGTCGACAAAGGCGTCGGGAACCGACTCAGGCGCGGTGCTGGTCATGCGAGCCCCCATCCAACATCGTCCCAACGAGAACGGGGCGGCCATCGCCGCCCCGCAGGTGCATCCACGGCGCGATCGGCCGTCCCTATTTCAGGGACTTGAGGAACGAGATCACGTCGCCGCGGTCCTTGTCCTTGGGCAGGCCGACGAACGCCATCTTGGTGCCCTTGATGAAGTTGGCCGGCTTGAACAGAAACTCGTTGAGATCCTCTTCCGTCCATTCGCCGCCCTTGCTGGTCATGCCGGACGAATAGGAGAAGCCGGCAAGGTGCGCCTTCTTGTTGCCGACGATGCCGAACAGGTTCGGCCCCACCTTGTTGGCGCCGCCCTTTTCGCTGGTGTGGCATGTCGTGCACACCTTCTTGAAGGTGGCCTCGCCCGCGGCGGCGTCCGTGCCGGTGGCGGGTGGTGCCTTGGCCGGCGCGGCATCGGCAGGCCCCGGCGCGGCAGCGGCCTCTTCCTTGACCTCGATGTGCGGCTTTTCCGGGATGTGCGGATGAACCAGGGCGTTCGAGACCTTGCCGATGATCATCGCACCGAGACAGGCCGCGAGCACGGCACCGGCGACTTTGTTGAATTCGAACGAGTCCATGGCCCCCTTCCGGACACGCAGAAAAACCTGCGGCGGCATGGGCATGCCACCGGCGACGGCATCGCGTCTACCACAATCGCCGCACCGGCAGTAGTATTCTGTCGCCGCGCTTCCGCGGGGCGCGGCATGACGTCGCAATTTGCCGCTAACATCCTCTTATCACACGCAAATTCATGGTTTCGTCACCTGCTGCGGGCGCCCGCAATCCGATCGTGCTGATTCCCGCCCGCATGGCCTCGACACGCCTGCCCGACAAGCCGCTCGCCGACATTCATGGCGTGCCGATGATCGTCCATGTCTGGCGGCGCGCCATGGAGGCCGATGTCGGTCCGGTCGTCGTCGCCGCAGCCGAACCCGAAATCATTGCCGCGATCGGCGCTGCCGGCGGCCGCGCCGTGCTGACCGATCCCAACCATCCCTCGGGGTCCGACCGCATCCACGAGGCCCTGGTCCGGATCGATCCCGACCGCCGCCACGACGTGGTCGTGAACATCCAGGGCGACCTGCCGACCCTGGCGCCCACCATCGTGCAGGCGGCGCTGGAGCCGATGGCGGAGCCGGCCGTCGACATCGCCACCCTGGCCGCCGAGATCCGCACCGACTACGAGCGCGAGGCGTCGCAGGTGGTGAAGGCGGTCGTCGGTTTTGCCGCCGGCCAGGTGATTGCGCGGGCCCTCTATTTCAGCCGCACCCAGGTGCCGACCGGCGCCGG
>DATEIF010000659.1:0-4487 GCA_035279205.1 Vineibacter sp. | reverse complement strand
CTGAAGGCCGTCTTGCCAATGCGAAGATCCGCGCCTTCGTCGATTTCGCCGCCGCGCGGCTGCGCGCCGACGCAGTGCTGCAGTAACGGCTCGGGCGCTTCAGTTGCAGCTTTCGACCTTCGGCGGCGCGTCGAGAATCGTGGCGATCTTGCTGATGTCGAGGCAGCGCTCGCCGATCCACGCCTTCTCGTTCACGTACAGGCCGAAGTAGCTCATCATGGCCGCCTGCCGTGCGGCGTCAGGTTGCTCGCGGGCCAGCAGCCAGCCCAGTGCATAGATGTTGGAGACGGCGAAGTCGGCGGCAGAGATGTCCTTGTCCTTGGCCCACAGTGCTGCGTTCTTTTTCGCCGACTCCGTCCCGGGACCGGCGAGTTCATTGAGCCAGGCAAACGAGGCATCGACCATCGCGTAAGCATCGGCGAAGCGCTTCTTCTCCGCTTTCACATCGGCGGCGCGGGCCGGGATCGACTTACCGGCCACGGTGTCCTTGGTGCAGCCCGACCAGCGGCACAACGTGACCATGGCGAGGTACTCCGCCATGACGATTTCGGTGTTGCGGTTGTTGTGCAGGCGCCATTTGCGCGCCAGCGTCCAGCCCTGTCGCGCCTCGTCCTTGAACGGGCGCTCGGCCAACGTCGAGCCCTTCTCGAGCTCGGCCAGAACGGCGCGCGCTGCGCCGGGCCATTCCGGCGGCATCTGGGCCAGAGTCGGTGTCGCGAGAAATGCCAACAGGCACGGCACAATCAACGCCACAAAAACCCGGCCCATCGCTTCGCTCCCGTTTGGACTCGCCGGGTGCCATAAGTGCGGGAACTTATGGTGTTTGTCCATGCAGTCGGCCGGGACGCCGCGCCGCACGCCACCGCGAATGCAGTCGGATCTGCCCTTATTGTCCGGCGCGCGGCGTGCCGGGCGGCGGCTGGCGGTGGCGTTCGATCCACTGGGCCCAGCTCTCGGCCCGCACGCGGGCGATCAGCGTGAATTTGCCGCCGCCCTCGGGGCGCACGATCATCGCCTCGGCCTCGCGCAGGAACTCCTCGCCGATCATGTCGCCGGCCGATCCGTGTCCCACCAGAATGCGGTTGGTGCCGGCCGCGGGCGGCTCGGCGAAGAGCGCGCGCAGCTGCTCCCGCTTGTCCTTGTCCCCGCGCACCGCATCGTCAGCCGCGACGCGGCCGAACGCGATACGCGCCGTATCCATGCAACGGCAGAACGGACTCGCCTTGACCTCGCCGACGGGGATGCCAAGCTCGCGGAACGCTTCACCGATCCCAAAGGCCTGGGCGCGGCCCAGGGCGTTCAGGTTGCGCTGCGCCGCGCATGTCGCGAAATCGACCGGACTCGGCTCCTGGTAGTCGGGCGTGGCGCCATGGCGGAAGTGAATGACATAGCCGCCCGCGATCAGCAGGCTGCGCAGCATCGGCGCCTGCGGCGGCTCGACCTTGGTGTTGAAGACGGGATGTTCCTGGCCCCTGACGGCAGACGCCGCGACGGCAACGCCAAGCAGCGCCGCGATGGCACACGCAAATCGCATGTCGTCCTCCCCATTGTGATCGGGGAGGCTAACGGGTGCCGCGATCGCGCCGGATCACAAGCCTGCGACAGATGCTGCGTTCAATGGGCCCGGATGTGGCGGGGTTCGTAGTGCGAGCCGTGGAAGTCGGCGAACAGCTCGCCGATCTGGGGATGGCCGACTGGCTTGCCGCTGCGGTCAGGCAGCAGGTTTTGTTCGGAGACGTAGGCGACGTAGGTGGTCTGCGCGTTCTCCGCCAGCAGATGATAGAACGGCTGATCGCGGCGCGGCCGTACCTCTTCCGGGATCGACATCAGCCAATCCTCGGTGTTGGCGAACACAGGATCGATATCAAAGATCACACCCCGGAACGGGTAGACCCGGTGTTTGACCACCTGACCGATCCCGAACTTGGCGGTTTTCATGGTTACATCCCCGCGATACGCTGCGCCTGCGGCGCGCGTCCGCCCCGAGGATCCATCTTGATGGGGCGCCAGCGGGGCGTCCGGACCTTGTGCGCGCACGTATTTTGCTCCCGATTGGGGGGTAATTGCAACGCACCCCCTGATTTCGCACTCAACCTGGATACTATACACGAAACGGAGCAAGCATCGTGCCGGCATCGCGCAATCTTGAGAACCGCCGTGTCGTTCTGGCGTCGCGCCCGCTGGGCATTCCGCAGGCCGCGCATTTCGCACTCGATACGGCGGCGGTGCCGGAGCTCGGCGACGGGCAAATCCTGGTGCGCAATCGCTATTTGTCGGTCGATCCTGCGATGCGTGGTTGGGTCAATGCGGCGGCCAACTACGCGCCGCCGGTGCCGGTCGGGGATGTCATGCGTTCATTCGCCGCCGGCGATGTGGTCGCATCGACGAGTGACCATTTCAGGGCCGGCGACCTGGTGTCCGGCATGTTCGGCTGGCAGCGCTACGCCGTCGTCGATGCGGCGGTCGCGCGCGCCGTTCCGAACCGCGATCTGCCGTTGTCGACATCCCTGGGTGTGCTGGGCGTCAACGGCGTCACCGCCTATTGGGGCTTGCTGGGTGTCGGTCAGCCGAAGACGGGCGACACGGTCGTGGTGTCGACGGCAGCCGGCGCGGTCGGTTCCGTCGTCGGCCAGATCGCCCGGCTCAAGGGCTGTCGTACTGTCGGTATTGCGGGCGGTGACGCGAAGGTGCGCCAATGTCGCGACGTGTTCGGTTTCGACGCAGCGATCGACTACAAGGCCGGTGATCTTTCCGCAGCCCTCGATGCCGCGTGCCCGCACGGTGTGGACGTCTATTTCGACAACACCAGCGGCGCCGTCAGTGATGCGGTGATGAGCCGCCTCGCGGTGCGGTCGCGGGTCGTGATCTGCGGGACGGCCTCGATCGCAAGCTGGGAGCCGTGGCCCGTCGGTCCCCGGGTCGAACGGCACTTGCTGGTGAAGCGGGCGCGGATCGAAGGATTTCTGCTGTTTGATTGGATGGACAAGTACGACGATGCTGTTCGTGATCTGACGGCCTGGGTGCGCAGCGGCCAACTTCGGTATCGCGAGCACGTGCTGAAAGGGTTTGAGCAGGCGCCGGACGCGATTGCCATGCTGTATCGCGGCGAAAATCAGGGTAAGTTGCTGATAGAAATCGACTGAAGGTGCCGAATCGTCGGAGTCCGTTGAAGGTGTCGGGGATCGGGTCCATGGCGGAACGGGTGGAGGTTTCCGCCTGACTCCACTGGCGACAGGATTCTACTATGGTTGTGTCGGGACCGCCGCGCAGTGAGGCTGGTGCCGGAAGGAGAACCGCGTGGCGAGTGATTTCGCGGTCAAGTTCTGGGGCGTGCGAGGATCGATCGCCTGCTCCGGGCCGCAATATGTGCGTTACGGTGGCAACACCTCGTGCCTGGAGGTGACGGCCGGCTCACGGCGCCTGATCTTCGACGCCGGCACCGGCGTGCGTGCGCTGGGCGGCGAGTTGAGCCATGGCGACAAGCTCGACCTCGACATCTTTTTCACCCACACGCATTTCGACCATATCTGCGGGCTGTCGTTCTTCAAGCCGCTGTACATGCGCGAGAACAAGGTGCGGATGTGGGCCGGGCATTTGGCGCCGATCCTGCGATTGGTCGACGTGGTCAAGCAGATGATGATGGCGCCGCTGTACCCGGTCACGCTCGATATCTTCCTGGCCAAGGTCGAGTTCCGCGACTTCCGCAGCGGCGAGACGCTGCGGCCGGCCGCCGGCGTGCGCCTGCGCACCGCGCCGCTCAACCATCCCAACGGCGCCACCGGTTATCGCATCGAGCATGGCGGCAAGGCGATCTGCTACATCACCGATACCGAGCATCGTGGCGGCCCGCCCGATCCGGTCGTGGTCGAGCTCTGCCGCGATGCCGACGTGATGATCTACGACAGCACCTACACCGACGCCGAATACCCGGCCCACCGCGGCTACGGGCATTCGACGTGGCAGGAAGGCATTCGTGTCGCCGATGCGGCCAATGTCGGCAGCCTCGTGGTCTTTCATCACGATCCGTCGCACGACGACGACTGCATGGACGATATCGAACGGGAAGCCCAGGCCGCCCGGCCCGGGACGGCCAAGAACGGCCAGCCGCGCGTCATCGTTGCGCGCGAAGGCATGGTGATCGCGCCATGACGGTGGCTCTTACCTTCCCCCGCAAGCGGGGGAAGGTAAAAAGCGCACGCCCCTCCCGATGACATCGCGCGAAACCTGGCGCCGCCTGCGCCTGGGCGTGCCGACCGTCCTGGGCTGGCGGCGCGCCGGCTGGTTCATTCCCTACCGCTATGCCGATACGCTGCCGGCGGCCGGCGCATCGCCGCCCTATGCCGCGGTCGAGCGGATGTTCGAGACGCGGCGCGACGATTTTGCCGCGATGCTCGATCGCATCGATGCCCTGGCAGAGCCGCTGCGCGCGATCAACGTACCGTCGTCGGCACCGCTCGCGCCGCGCACGGGCCGCGCGCCGCGGTTCG
>DATEIF010000658.1:0-2952 GCA_035279205.1 Vineibacter sp. | reverse complement strand
TCGCGCCTGGCCTGATTTGCCGGCGCCGGTCTTGACCATGACCGTGATCGCGGCGCCGCCGACGATGGCGGCCTTGGCATCGCCCTTGAGCGCGTTATCGCCGCTGGGGACCAGAGCAACGGTCTCACGGTTGGCACCGTTCACCACCAGGGCCGAACCCGAGAAGCCCTTGGTGCTGACGGGCTTGTTGGCCTCGTCGAACACGTTGAGGGTAACCGTGGTTCCCGCCGTGACCAGCTCCACGTGCACGCCGGCGACGTCCTGCATGGGACCGCCGTTGGGACCCTTGGCATCGCCATGCTTGTGCTGGGCGAGCGCCGATCCGGACCACAGCAGCGCGGCGGCGAGCAAGAGAACGAGCTTCATCAGTGACCTCCTGGGTTGGAAGCGGGTTGCGATGCATCGGCGGGGGCTGCATCCGCAGCCTTGGGGTCGCGCCGGAAGATCGCGTAAAGCGCCGGCAGGACGAACAGGGTGAGGATGGCGGACGAGATGATGCCGCCGATCACCACGGTGGCCAGCGGCCGCTGCACCTCGGCACCGGGGCCGGTGGCGATCGCCATCGGAATGAAGCCCAGCGGCGCCACCAGGGATGTCATCAACACCGGGCGCAGCCGGGCCAGCGCGCCTTGCGTCACGGCTTCGACGACCGGGACGCCGTTGGCACGCAGGCCCTGGATGCAGGAGATGATCACCAGCCCGTTGAGCACGGCCACGCCGGACAGGGTAATGAATCCGACGCCGGCGCTGATCGACAGCGGGATGTCGCGCAGGATCAGCGCGCCGATGCCGCCGGTCAGTGCCAGCGGTACGCCGCTGAACACCAGCGCCGCATCCGCAACCGACCCCAGACTCATGATCAGCAGCAGGAAGATCAGCGCCAGCGCGATCGGCACCACGATGGTCAGGCGCTGCGAGGCCGAGGCCAGCTGTTCGAACTGGCCGCCCCAGGCGATCCAGTAGCCGGCCGGCAGCTTCACCGTCTCGCCGATCTGCCGCTGGGCGTCGGCCACGAAGCTGCCGAGATCGCGCTCGCGCACGTTGGCGCTGACCACGATGCGCCGCTTGCCGTCCTCACGGCTGACCTGGTTGGGGCCGGGCGCGACCTCGATGCGGGCCACCGCTGACAGCGGCACGTAACGCAGCTGCGCCAGGGGGTTGCCGCCGCCCACGGTCGTGACCGGCGCCGCGGCGGTTTCGGCGGCGGGCAGGGGGATCGGCAGCGCGCCGATCACATCGATGTCCATGCGCAGATGCTCGGGCAGGCGCACGACCAGATCGAAACGGCGGTCGCCCTCGAACACCAGCCCGGCGCTCTTGCCGCCGACCGCGATTTCGACGATCTCCTGCACGTCGGCGACATTGATGCCGTAGCGCGACAGCGCCGCGCGGTTCAGTTTCACGGTCAGCATCGGCAGGCCGCTGACCTGCTCGGTCTTGACGTCGGCGGCGCCGGGTACCGACTGCAGCACGGCCTGGACCTGGCTTGCCACCTGCAGCAGCACGTCGAGATCGTCGCCGAAGATCTTGACGCCGACGTCGCTGCGCACGCCGGAGATCAGCTCGTTGAATCGCAGCTGGATCGGCTGCGACAGCTCGTAGCTGCTGCCCGGGATTTCGTCGGATGCGCGCTCGATCTCGTCGATCAGCGTGGCCTTGGGCTTGCGCGGATCGGGCCACTCCTTGCGCGGCTTGAGGATGACGTAGCCATCGGAAATCGACGGCGGCATCGGATCGGTGGCGACCTCGGCCGTGCCGACGCGCGCGAACACCTCCTTGACCTCGGGGATCTTGAGCAGCCTTTTCTCCAGGGCCGCCTGCATCTCCAGCGACTGCGTCAGGCTGGTGCCGGGAACCCGCAGGGCCTGCACGGCGGCATCGCCCTCGTCGAGGCTGGGGATGAACTCGCCGCCCATGCGCATGGCGGCCCAGCCCGTCACCGCGACCAGGGCGACAGCCAGCACCGCCATCGCATAGCGCAGTCTCATCGAGAGCATCAGCAGCGGTATGTAGCCGCGGCGCGCCAGGCGCATGAAGGCGTTCTCGTGCTCCGAGACCCGGCCGCTCACCAGGAGCGCCACCGCTGCCGGCAGGAACGTGATCGAGAACAGTGCCGCGGCGCCCAGCGCGATCAGCACCGTCACCGCCATCGGCGTGAACATCTTGCCCTCGACGCCGGTCAGCGTGAGGATCGGCAGGTAGACGATGCCGATGATCAGCATGCCGAACAGGCTGGGCCGCACCACCTCCGAGGCACCGGCCAGGATGGCCTCCATGCGTTCGGACAGCGTGAGCAGGCGGCCTCGCTTCTGCTGCTCCTCGGCCAGCAGGCGCAGGCAGTTCTCGACGATGATGACGGCGCCGTCGATGATGATGCCGAAGTCGATGGCACCCAAGCTCATCAGGTTGGCGCTGACCTTGTGCTCGACCATGCCGGTCATGGTCAGCAGCATCGACAGCGGGATGATCAGCGCCGTGGCGATCGCGGCGCGCACGTTGCCCAGGAAGAGGAACAGGATCACGATCACCAGCAGCGCGCCTTCGAGGAGGTTCTTCTCGACGGTCGCGATGGTGGCTTCGACCAGGGTCGTGCGGTCGTAGAGGGTGCGCACGACCATGCCCTCGGGCAGGGTCTTGGCGATCTCCTGCAGCTTGGTCGCGGCGCGCTGCGCCACCGTGCGGCTGTTCTCGCCGATCAACAGCATGACCGTGCCCAGCACTGTCTCGCTGCCGTTCAGCGTCGCGGCGCCGGTGCGCAGGTCGCGGCCCTCACGCACCTCGGCGACGTCGCCGACGCGCACGGGCACGCGGTCCGGGAGGAGCTGGACCGTGAGGAGTGCCGCGATGAAGAGCGCCGTCACCACGGCCAGGGCGACCTTGCGCCAGTCTCCCCAGCGCTTCCAGACCACGAAGGTCCGGCTGCGCGCCTTCTTGTGAGCGGATTTCCTGGAC
>DATEIF010000657.1:0-2864 GCA_035279205.1 Vineibacter sp. | reverse complement strand
ATTGGCCGCGCTGCGCGCGGCGGGCCTGCTCGACGGCGTCCAGGTTGTCGTCGGCCGCAACCCGCCGCGTGAGCTTGCCACCGCGGCGCTCGCCGATCTGCTGGCCATCGAGCCGGATGCTGCCGTCGATGCCGCGTTTGCGGCCCTCTCGCCTGATACCATCGCCAAGATCCTGTTCACGTCGGGCTCGACCGGCCTGCCCAAGGGCGTGATCAACACCCAGCGCATGATGTGCTCGAACCAGCAGGCACTGGCGCAGACCTACCGTTTCCTGGGACGCGACCGCCCGCCGGTCCTCGTCGACTGGCTGCCGTGGAACCACACCTTCGCCGGCAACCACGATTTCAACATGCTGCTGTTCCATGGCGGCACCTACGTCATCGACGATGGCAAGCCGGCGCCGGGGCTGATCGAGCGCACCATCGCCAACTTGCGAGCGGTGGCGCCGACGATCTATTTCAACGTGCCGCGCGGCTTCGACATGGTGATCCCCTACCTCGAGCGCGACGCGGCGCTGCGCGATCACGTCTTCAGCCAGCTCGACATGATCCTCTATGCCGGCGCCGCTTTGCCGCAGAACCTGTGGGAGCGGCTGGAGGCGCTTTCCGTCGCCGCCACCGGTCGACGCACCATGATGGTGTCGGCGTGGGGATCGACCGAAACGGCACCGTGCGCCACCGCCGTGCACTGGCGCATCGACAGCGCCGGTATCATCGGTCTGCCGGTTCCCGGCACCGACATCCTGCTGACACCCAATGCCGGCAAGATGGAGCTGCGGGTGCGCGGCCCCAACGTGACGCCGGGCTACTGGCGCAACCCCCAAAAGACGCACGAGGCGTTCGATGCCGAGGGTTTCTACTGCATCGGCGATGCCGGCCGCCTGCACGATGCGGCCGATCCGGCCAAGGGCATCGTCTTTGACGGCCGCGTTGCCGAGGACTTCAAGCTCAGTTCCGGCACATGGGTGCATGTTGGTGCCCTGCGGGTCGCGGCCATCGCGGCGGCCGCGCCGGTGATCCAGGATTGCGTCGTGACCGGCCAGGACCGCTCTGACATCGGCCTGCTGATCTTCCCCAACCCGGCCGGCTGCGCCGCGCTGTGCCCCGAGGCCGGGGCCGGCGCACCGCTGGCCGACCTGATTGGCAGCCCCGCGGTGCGCGATCGCATCCAGAGCGGCCTGGCGGCGCACAACCGGGCTCACGTCGGCAGTTCGACACGCATCGCCCGCGCCCTGGTCCTGGCGATGCCGCCCGGGATCGACGCCAACGAGATCACGGACAAGGGATACATCAACCAGCGCGCCGTTCTGGAACACCGTGCCGCAGCGGTGGCACGTCTGCATGCCGAGACACCCGGCCCCGAGGTGATTATTGTAGAGGTATGAGCGCGTTGCCTCCGCCGACCCCGTCCGAGATCGCCGGCATCCGCCGCCGGTACTTCCTCATGATGTCGTCGGTGTTCGTCATCGATGCGGCGATGACGATCCTGTACTGCGTCGTGGCCGACGCCTGGCGCGTGATGCCGCGCAACATCATCTCCGGCGCCCTGGTGCTGCTGGTGGTGAACATCCTGCTAGCACGCACCGTCTTTGCCCCCATCGACCGCTTCATGCGCGGCGAGGGCAGCTTCGAGGACATCCAGCGGACCCTGACGCAGCTGCCCATTGCTTCGGCGCGCAACATTGGACTACTGGTCCTGCCGCTGTGGACCTTCCGCATCTATGCGCCGTGGTTCCTGCCTGCCGAGTCGGATGCCTTCCCGTGGCCGCCGCTCGCCGACGGCATCGCGACGATCCTCATCGTCTCGCTGTTCTTCTTCACCTACACGTATTTCCTGGCCAGCGACTACCTCGCCAAACTGTGCGTGTTCCTGTTCCGCCACTTCGGCCGCAACCTGGAACTCTATTTCGGCCGCTATGCCGCCAAGCTGGGGGTTGCGCTGCTGGTGATCGCCATCGCGCCGCTGGCGGCGATCCTGGTCGATATCCACAGCTACGATGGCGACAAGCTGCGCACCGAGGTCATGGTCGATGTCGTCGATTCGCTGTTGGCGATGGCGGTGGCGATCTTCTTCGTGATCCGCAGCCTGCTGCGGCCGGTGAACCTTCTCACCGGCGGCATGGCCAAGGTGGCTGACGGCGATCTCACCATGCGCGTACCGGTGACGTCCAACGACGAGATCGGCGCGCTCACCAGCGCCTTCAACCGCATGGTCGAGGGCCTGCGCGATCGCGAGCGCATCCGCGAGACCTTCGGCAAGTATGTCAGCGAAAGCGTCGCCACAGCGCTGATCCAGCAGACCGGCGACAGCAGCCGCATCCAGGCCGAGGCGCGCGATGCCACGGTGCTGTTCACTGACATCGACGGTTTCACCGGCATCGCTGAGCGGCTGCCGGCCGAGACCCTGGTGGCGGCGGTGAACGAATATCTTGAGCTGATCCTGGAACCGATCCAGCGCAACGGCGGCGTGGTCAACAACTTCATCGGCGATGGCCTGCTGGTCAGCTTCAACCTGCCGCTGGCCAACGCGGATCATGCCAACGCCGCGGTCGCAGCCGCCGTCGAGATCGACCGCCTGGTGACCGGCCGCACCTTCGCCGGCGGCGTGGCGCTGGGCACGCGCATCGGCATCAACACCGGCCTGGTGATCGGCGGCACCGTCGGCGCCGGCGACCGGCTGAGCTACACCCTGCTGGGCGACCCGGTGAACACCGCCGCGCGCCTGCAGGAGCTCAACAAGACCCACGGCACCCGCATCCTGGTGTCCGACGCCACGCGCCAGCGCTGCGGCGATCGCTTCATCTTCAACAGCATCGGCACGGTGACCGTGCGTGGTCGTGCCGAGCCGGCTGTGATCTACAGCTG
>DATEIF010000656.1:0-23826 GCA_035279205.1 Vineibacter sp. | reverse complement strand
ACAAGGAGCCCTATGTCGGTCGCACGCAATGCGAGTTCAACGATTACATCGGCGGCCTCTTCCGCGCCCGCGGCGTCAAGGTGACGACCGTCTTTCGCAGCGATCGCGACGACTGGGTGCAGAGCATGGCTCTGGCCGGCCTGGGCTTCACCGACATCCCGGAATACTCGGTCACCCTGAGCGGTCTGTGCGTGCGGCCGCTGATCGATCCCGACGTCGTGCGCGCCATTCAGATCGTCACCGTGCGCGGCCGCCCTCACCTGCCGGCAGTGGGTGCCTTTGTCGGCGAGGCTTTGCGGTTTCCGTGGACCAGCGGCAAGACCGTGCCGATGCATGCCACGTGAACTGACTGTCATCCCGAGCGCAGCGAAGGATCTAGAGCGTTTCATCGTTTGATGGAAACGGCGAGTCAGCCGCTCACGTCATCCTGAGCGCAGCGAAGGATCTTGCTGTGTCGGCATCGACACTGTTGGCGCTGGCATTTCATCGGTGCCGACGCTCTTTGAACGATCCACCGCAAGGTCCGTCGCTTCGCTCAGGACGACAGCAGTGGCTGATTCCATCAAGCGAAGAACCGCTCTAGGAAGGCGCCTGGATCCCTCGCTGCGCTCGGGATGACAGTTGCGTCGACAGCCAGCGCCTCCAGGGACTAGCGCTTTTCGCTGCCGGTGATCAGGCGCGCGCCGGACTGGAACGTTATGTACGACCACGTCCAGTCCATCAGCACGACCAGCCGGTTGCGGAACCCCGCCAGGAACATGATGTGCACCAAGCCCCACAGCAGCCAGGCAAACAGGCCGGAGAAGCGGTAGCGGGCAAACAGGTCGGCCACCGCATGATTGCGGCCGATGGTCGCCATCGCGCCCCAGTCGCGATAGACGAATGGCTTCGTCGTTGTCCGTCCCGCCAGTCGCGCGCGCAGCACGCCGGCCACGTAGGCACCTTGCTGCTTGGCGACCGGCGCCAATCCCGGATACGGCCTTCCCGCCGGGTCCAGCGCGAGCGCCGTGTCACCGATCACGAAGATCTCGGGATGATCAGGCAAGGACAGATCCGGTTGCACCTTTACCCGGCCGGCCCGGTCGGCATCGGCCTTCAGCCATTTGGCTGCCGATGAGGCCCTGACGCCGGCGGCCCAGATCACGGTTGCCGCCGCGATGCGTTGCGTGCCGACCACCACGCCATCGTCATCGACCGCCGACACGGGAACGCCCAGCAGCACCTCCACGCCCAGGCGCTGCAGGGACGTGTAGGCGCGCTCCGACAACGTCTCGGGAAAGGCGGACAACACGCGCGAGCCCGCCTCGACCAGGATGATCCGCGCCGCGCGCGGGTCGATCTGTCGAAAATCGCGTGCCAGCGCGCGGCGCGCCAACTCGGCGATGGCACCGGCCAGCTCGACGCCCGTCGGACCGGCGCCGATGATCACGAAGTTCAGCAACCGGCGGCGCGTGGCGGGATCGCTTTCGGTTTCGGCGGCCTCGAACGACATCAAAATGCGGCGGCGGATCTCGGTGGCGTCATCGATCTTCTTGAGGCCCGGCGCGTACTGCTCCCACTCGTCATGGCCGAAATAGGAATGCCGCGCGCCGGTGGCCAGGACCAGGAGGTCATAGCCGATGTCACGGCCGTCGACATGCACCGTGCGGCGCGCCGTATCGACACCGCTCACGCGGCCCATCAGCACGCGGACGTTGGCGGCATCGCGCAGCACGCTGCGGATCGGCATCGCGATCTGTGCCGGCGACAGGCCCGCGGTTGCCACCTGATACAGCAGCGGCTGGAAGAGATGATAGTTGCGTCGGTCGATGACGGTGACATCGACCGGCGCGCCGGCCAGCCGCTGCGCTGCCGTGAGGCCGCCGAAGCCGGCGCCGACAATGACGACGTGCGGGCGGCGTGCGGGCGTCGTCGCCGGCGTGGGCATGGCTGGAGCGGGCGAGGCTTCGGACATGGACTTGAAGGCACGGTCGCCCGCCCATGGACGGTCGTCAACCGCGACCAAACAGGCGACGAGCGATCAGATGATCGATCGAGACCGCGCCGGGTCCGCGGGCGACGATCCAGCCCAACAGCGAAGCCCACATCAGATGCTCGGCCCAGTTCTCGGGATAGACCAGGAACTGGATGACCAAGGTCATCGCCAGCAAGCCCAACGCACCCAGGCGCGCAAACAGACCCAGCACGATCAACACGGGCGCCGACAGCTCGAGCGCGGTTCCCAGATACGCAGCGAGCGCCGGCGGCAGGATCGGCAGGTTGTATTCGTCGCGAAACAGTCCGACCGTCGTCTCCCAGCTTTGGATCTTCACCAGACCCGACTTGAAGAACACCGCGGCGACCGAGACACGAAACAGCAACGTAAACAGCGCTTCCGGTACGCGTGACAGCCGCGCGCGGACCGCAGCAACGTAACGGACGACGCTGGCGCCGCGCGGTGCCGGCGGTGCGCTAGGCTTGGCGAGCGTGGCGGTCATGGACGCCTCCGATCGAGGATGGATGTCGAAACAAGAGCCATCGAGGCGCCGCGCGACCGATCCACCCCGGGCAGGCAGGCGCTGATGCCCGGGATGTATGCCGCGCGACGTTGCGTCGTCGTCCGGTTCAACCCTTCTTGGGTGTGATCGAGCCGCCCACGATCTTGGCACACACGCCGACGGGCACCGCAAGCCAGGCGTCAATCTGAGCATCCTTCTTGGACGTTCCGGCGCAGGAGCTGGTGGCGGTCTGGCAGTCGTTCTTGCCGGCCTTGGCGACGCCGTAACATTTCTCGGTCTTGGCGTCCTGAGCGCCGGCGGTGCCGGCAAAGGCGATGGCGGCCGTCACGGCGGCTGCAAGGGCAAGGGTCGATTTCATGGCAGGACTCCGTCAGTCTGGCTGTGAGGTTTCCGGTTGCACCCGTGGGGTCGCCGGACACACGCACCCTGATCCAGCCCTGCGATGACCGGAAATATTCTGTACCTATGGCGTCAATACGCCGACGCTATCGTCACTGCGCCAGTGTCATCGTTGCCGGATGGATTTACATCCGGATTTGAACCGGATTGCGGCCTTAGAACCCATCAACATGGGCTATCTTGCAGGTGGTGTTTTGATTTTGCGCGGCGATGTGATATTCGAAGCGTCCGAGATTTGTACTTTGCAGCTCTATTCATAGATCGAATAGTACGGAGGTCGCGGCCATGTCTGGCGGTGCGATCGTCATTATTGAAGACAACGAAGATCTGCGTGACGAGATCGTCGACTACCTGTGCCGTCGCGGCCGCTCAGCCATCGGTTGCAGGACGCTGGCCGAAGCCCAGGACGTCTGCCGGCGGCAGGCCCCCGCGGTGGTGGTTGCCGACATTCATTTGCCCGACGGTGACGGTGTCAGTTTCTGCCGCGACATGGCGGAAGTCTATCCTGACACCAAATGGGTGTTGATGTCGGGCAACGCCGACCTCGTCCGCCAAGGCAATCGCGCGCGCACGTCGGCTTTCGCGGTCATCGACAAGCCGATACCACTGCGAACGCTCGATCGCTTCGTCGCCGACGCAACCACACGTCGGCCTCGCTAAACCAGCATTCCGCCATGTCCGGTTCGAGTGCCTTGACGATCCTTGTGATCGACGACGAGGTTGAGCTCCTCGGCGAGATCGTGCGCTTCCTGCAGCGGCGCGGACACAAGGTTCACGCCGCGGCGGCGTTCGCCGGCGGCATGGACCTGATCGACGGCACGATCAACCCCGATGTGCTGATCACCGATGTCCGGATGCCGGGCGGCAACGGCCTGGATCTGGCGCGACGGACCCGTGCGCGACACCCGGACTGCCGCATCGTCATCATGACCGGCCATCTCGATCAGAGTCAGATCGGCCCGGCCGAGGAGCTCGGCGCCGTCGCGGTGCTGTTCAAGCCGTTCAGCTTTGGACGCCTCCTGACGCTGGTCACCGGTACCGATGAGCGACGCAGTGGCCGGGGAACCACGGCCCTGCCGCTCGGCGTGGCAGCCCCCGCACCGGACGCAGTGTGAGCCAGTCAAGCCAGGGGCCGGCCGGGCGATGGTTGGCCCCTTTACGTCGGCTCAACCCGGCCATCGGCACGGCCGGGCTCGTGTGGAGTGCCGTCGCAGCCATCCTGGGCCTGTTCAGCTTCGCCATCATATTTGCCGACAGCCGGATGACGCGCGACATGATCGAAGCGCACAACATCCGGGTCGCCGCGTTCGACGTCACCGCCGGCAGCGACAATCTGAACAAAGCCCTGATCGCGATACTCGGGACGAAGACCGACGACAGACATTACGGTCAGACGCGCACCCCTCTTGGGGCATGGACGGAGGCGGCACGGCAGCTGCGGTCGATTTGCGCCCGCTCGGACTGGCGCACCGGCGAGGTTGCGCTGCACATGAACCGCGCGTGCGATGCTTTCAATACCCTGGACCTGGCGATGGTACCGGCGCTCACGGACCACGAACGGTCAGGCGCCGCGATCGACGATGACCTGATCGCCCGTCTCGCCGAGCTCGTCCGGCTTGCCGATGCAGCCAACACAGCGGCACGCGGCAGCCTGGAACCAAGGCACGACACCAAGACGTCCTTGCACCTGACGGTGATCATCAGCACCGGTGGCTTTCTGCTGGCCGTCGTGATCCTGTTCCTGCTGGTCGGTCGTTCGGCCGCGCGACATCATGAAATGTCGGAAGTGGCGCGCCGGGCGCAAGCCGATGCGCAGGCAAGCCGCCAACAGGTCATCGACGCCATCGAAGCCGTGCCTGTCGGTTTTGCGCTTTACGACCAGGGCGAACGCCTTGTCCTGTTCAACCGGCAATACAATGAAACCATGTCGCACCTGGGCGGTGTGGATGGCTCGATGATCGGCTGGACGCTGGAACGCATTGCCGACCATTTCGAAGGGCAGCTGCGGGCGCGGTATCCAGACCATGACCTGACGCAGTGGAAAGCCGGCTTTATTCGCCGCGCCCGCGAGGCTCATCGCGTCGACTTTCAGCTGATGGATGGCCGCATGATGCGACTGCAGCGGTCGTCAACGACCAGCGGCGGGCGGGCGATGGTGTGGACGGATGTCAGCGACCTGATCCAACGCCAGGAGGACCTGCGCACCAGCGAAAGACGCTTCCAGATGCTGGTCGATTCGCTGACCGATACCGTGTTCTCGCTGAACCGCGACAACCGCATCACCTATCTCAGCGCCGGCATCGAGGACCTGCTCGGGTTCAGCGTCAATGAGCTGCGTCTTCGTGTCGTATTCGACGTGATCCACCCCGACGATCACGCGCTCCTCGACGAGGTCGCCCAGCAGCTGCGGGCGAACCGCGGCCTGCCGGCCTCCTTCACATGCCGGATGCGACGCAAGGACGGCGCGTTCCGCAGGGTCGAAATTCGGCTGACGGCACCGGAAAGGCGCGACAACCTCAACGGCGAGTTCGCCATTACAGGCCTGGTGCGCGACATCGAGGTCCAGCACGAGCTGGCCTCCCGTCTGCACGATCGGATGGAGCGGCTGAACTCGATCGTCCAATCCACCGGCGCTCTGTTCCTGTTGATCGATCGCGACCAGCGGGTCGTCATGGCGAACAACGGTTTCCTCAGTTTCGTCGGCCTGGGCGAGACTCAGGTCGTCGACCAACCGTTTGCGGCGCTGGTCGATTGGCGTCTCGATCCGGCGGTTGTCAGCGCCTGGCTGAACGCCGGTGAAGCGCAAACCCTCAAGGCGGTCGGCTACGACAACACCCTGGTAAACGCGCGCGGCGAGCGGCGGCACATCCACGTTACCGCCAACCCGGTGCGCGGTACGTCCGGCCGCGTCGAGCACATCGTGCTGTTGGGTGTGGACGAGACCGAGCGCCGGCAAGCCGAACTGCAGCTCTTCGATGCGTCACGCCTGGCCACATTGGGCGAAATGGCATCCGGGATCGCGCACGAGATCAACCAGCCGCTGACGGTGATCCGCTTCGCAACCGAAAGCCTGCAGGACGAGCTTGTCGAAACGGCCGACAGCGTCGCGCTGGGCGACCTGCGCGATTTTATCGACGAGAAATGCGCACGCGTGATCGGGCAGACCGAGCGGGCGGCAACGATCATCCGCGATCTGCGCGGCTTCGCCCGCAAGCCTGATGATGCGACTGAGTCGTTCGACGTCGGGCAGGCGCTGCGCATCGCGGCCAAGATGGTCGATGAGCAGCTGCGCTTGGCACGAATCGAGCTGCATCTCGACCTCGATCCTGTCGTGCCGCCGGTCACGGGACACGCCAGCCGGCTGCAGCAGGTGATCATCAACTTGATCCTGAACGCCCGCGACGCCATCCTCGACGACGAGCGCAGCGGCGCCGGCACGATCACCATCCGGGTTCGCGCGCTGCGCCAGTCGAGCCAGATCGTCCTGGTGGTCGAGGACGATGGGCCCGGCATTCCGGATCATGTCCTGCCACGTCTGTTCGAGCCGTTCTTCACCACTAAGCCCACCGGCAAGGGCACGGGCCTGGGCCTGTCGATCAGCTATCAGATCATCCAGCAGATGCGCGGCACGATCGCGGCCGAGAACCGGGCCGAGGGCGGTGCCCGGTTCACGATGACATTCGATACGGCGCCGATCGCTGCCGTTGCGGTGAACTGAGGCGCCCCCGCAGGGCTGAGGGACGCGACTGTCATCCCGAGCGCAGCGAGGGATCTCCCGCGGCAGGACGCACCACGCGTCATTCGCGGGAGATCCCTCGCTGCGCTCGGGATGACAGGGTGCTCCTTCGGCGACCTCCCGCTCAGTGCACGCTTTCGCCATGGAGGTTGATGTCGAGGCCCTCGATTTCCTGCTCCGGCGTGACGCGCAGTCCGATGGTGACGTCGATCACCTTGAGAATGATGGCCGTACCGATCGCCGACAGCAGAACGGTGCAGACGATGCCATAGAGCTGGGTCAACACCTGCTGGCCGTTGCCGTCGATCAACCCCTTCACGTCCGGCCCGGCGATGGCGCTGGTCGCGAAGACGCCGGCCATGACGGTGCCGATCAGGCCGCCGACACCGTGCACACCGAACACGTCGAGCGAGTCGTCATAGCCCATGCGACGCTTGAAGGCGGTCGAGGCGTAGAAGCAGGCGAGACCCGCCACGAGACCGATGACCAGCGCGGCGCCGATGTCGACATAGCCGGAGGCCGGTGTGATCGTCCCCAGCCCGGCCACAGCGCCGGAGGCGATGCCCAGCACGCTGGGTTTGCCCATCGTCGCCCACTCGGCGAACATCCACGCCAGCGCCGCCGTCGCCGCCGAAACGTGCGTCACGGTCATCGCCATGCCGGCGCGCGAGTCGGCCGCAACGGCCGAACCCGCGTTGAACCCGAACCAGCCGACCCACAGCAGCGACACGCCCATCACCGTGAGCACCAGGTTGTGCGGCGCCATGTTGTCGGTCGGATAGCCGCGGCGCGGTCCCAGCATCAGCGCCAGCACCAGGCCGGCGACACCGGCATTGATGTGCACGACGATGCCGCCGGCGAAATCGAGCACACCGGCCTTCTGCAGGAAGCCGCCACCCCACACCCAATGGGCCACCGGGCAATAGACCAGCAGCAGCCACAGCGCCATGAACCACAGCATGGCCGAGAACTTGATCCGATCGGCAGCCGCACCGACGACGATCGCCGGGGTGATGGCGGCGAACGTCAGCTGGAACATCATGAAGACGTTCTCCGGCACGGTCTTGGCAGCCTCGTGCACGCTGTCCATTTTCAGGCCGGCCATCAGGAAGCGCGACAGATCGCCGATGACGCTGTTGCCCGGCGTGAACACCAGACTGTAGCCCACGATGATCCAGAGCACCGTCACGAGGGCGACGGTGGCCAGCGTCTGGGCGGTGGTGGCCAGCACGTTCTTCTTGCGCACCATGCCGGCGTAGAACAGAGCCAGCCCGGGGATCGACATCAGCAGCACGAATGACGTGGCGACGATCATCCAGGCGGTATCGCCGCTGTCGATCTTCGGCTTGTCATCGGCGCCAAGCGCGACAGCGGGCAGCGTGGCCATCAGCGCGAACGGCAACGACGCCCCAAGACGCCGGGCGCAAGGCAGGACTGCGGGCATCGTGAACTCTCCCCCGTTTTTGTTGAAGACCGTTCGAGCGGTCACATCAGAGCGCGTCGGTACCCGTCTCGCCGGTGCGAATGCGCACGGCGTGAGAGACGTCGGTGATGAAGATCTTGCCGTCGCCGATCTTGCCGGTCGCCGCCGCTTTCTGGACGGCCTCGATGGTGCGGTCGACCATGGCATCGTCCAGCACCATTTCGATCTTCACCTTGGGCAGGAAATTCACGGCGTACTCGGCGCCGCGGTAGATTTCGGTCTGACCCTTCTGGCGGCCGTATCCCTTCACCTCGGTCACCGTCAGGCCCTGGACGCCCAGGCCGGTGAGCGCCTCGCGAACCTCCTCCAGCTTGAACGGCTTGATGATGGCGATGAGCATTTTCATGCGTGCGGCTCCACCCGAGCGTCCCATTGGATGGGACCGCCCACCAACAGATCACATGCAGGATAGCCGCCTAATTTTTGGACTTGTACAAGAGTTTGATGTGAACGGCCGATTCGCCGGACTGCGTACCATTTCGGCACAACGCCATTTTTTTAGGCTGACACACGCCGGATCCGACCATGAAAAAACGCCCGACACCATGACGATGCCGGGCGTTGCGAGGTGCCACCGAACGTGCGAGGCCCGGCGGCGGAGGGAACTCGGGCGACCCCTGGAAAGCCCGACCTTGGGCGGTCTGGGCCCCCGCCGCTCTTCACCCGCGTGGCGAGTGAAGAGCGGGGCGCCGCGCGCGGCGGCCAGGGGTGGCGACTGAACTCAGTGCACGGTCTCGCCGTGCAGGTTGATGTCGAGGCCTTCGACCTCCTGTTCCGCATCGACGCGCAGACCGATGATCACGTCGACGATCTTGAGGATGATGAACGTGACAACCGCGCAGTACAGGATCGTCACGGCACAGCCGTAGATCTGCGTCAGCACCTGGCCGGCATTGCCGTCGATCAGGCCGGCCGGCACGGGCTGGTTCTTCTCGTCGACCTTGCCGGTGATCGCCTGGGTGGCGAAGACGCCGGTCAGCACCGCACCGACGAAGCCGCCGATGCCATGCACGCCGAAGGCATCCAGCGAGTCGTCGTAGCCCATCATGTTCTTGAGCGAGGTCGCGGCCCAGAAGCACACCACGCCGGCGACGAGACCGATGATCAGGGCGCCCGTCGGGTTGACGAAGCCCGAGGCCGGCGTGATCGCCACCAGACCGGCGACGGCGCCAGAGATGATGCCGAGCACTGACGGCTTGCCGCGCGTCGCCCACTCCGCGAACATCCAAGCCAGCGCCGCGGCGGCCGTGGCGATCTGCGTGACCGCCATCGCCATGCCGGCCGAGGCACCCGCACTGACCGCCGAGCCGGCGTTGAAGCCGAACCAGCCGACCCACAGCAACGAAGCGCCGATCACCGACAGCACCAGGTTGTGCGGCGCCAGGTTGTCGCTGCCATATCCCTTGCGCTTGCCCAGCACCAGGGCACAGACCAGCCCGGCGACGCCGGCGTTGATATGCACGACGGTGCCGCCGGCGAAATCCATGACGCCCCAGGTACCGAGGAAGCCGCCACCCCACACCCAGTGCGCAATCGGCGCGTAGACCACGATCGACCACAGGCCCATGAACCACATCATCGCCGAGAACTTCATGCGCTCGGCGAACGCACCGGCAATCAGCGCCGGCGTGATGATGGCGAAGGTCATCTGGAAACACATGAAGACGGATTCGGGAATCGTCTTCGCCAGATCGTGCACGGCGTCGGTGCCCATGCCGCGCAGGAAGAAGCGGCTGAGGTCACCGAGGTAATTGCCGCCGGTCGTGAAGGCGAGGCTGTAGCCGATGATCATCCACAGCACGGTGATGAGTGCCGTGACGGCAAAGCTCTGCATGGCCGTGGCCAGCACGTTCTTGCGACGGACCATGCCGGCGTAGAACAGGGCCAGACCGGGAATGGTCATCATCAGAACCAGCGCGGTCGACGTCAGCATCCACGCCGTATCGCCGGTGTCGAGCTTCGGCGCCGGCGGCGCGGCGGGCGGCGCCGCCGGTGCACCTGCCGGCGGCGTCTGCTGGGCGAGGACCGTCGCCGAGTAGATCGCGGTCAACGACGCGCCGGCAGCCGCCAGCGCCAGACCACGTACCTTCTGCATCGTCATCTTTCTTGTTCCCCTGTCTTTCTTACAGCGCATCGGCGCCCGTCTCGCCGGTGCGGATGCGCACCGCCTGCTCGACATTGGCCACGAAAATCTTGCCGTCGCCGATCTTGCCGGTTGCCGCCGTCTTCTTGAGGGTTTCGACGACCTGCTCGACCGCGCTGTCAGCGACCACAACCTCGATCTTCACCTTGGGCAGAAAGCTCACGGCATATTCCGCGCCGCGATAGATCTCGGTCTGCCCCTTCTGTCGGCCGAAGCCTTTCACTTCGGTCACGGTCAAACCCTGAACGCCGATGGCGGTGAGCGCTTCACGCACCTCGTCGAGCTTGAAGGGCTTGATAACGGCCATGACTAACTTCATCGGCTTTCCCCTTAGTTCGCTTCGGCAGGCGCGACCTCCCCAGCACCGACGCAAGGGCGTCCGTGGCGAACCTGACCGCTGACCTTTCCGCGGAAGGATGATCAAGAACCGTGCCAACGGTTGCCCAAGACGCGTGCCGCTGCGACACCCCGTCCGGCCGGCAAACCATCGACGTGCTTGGCGGATGTCGGAAAAAAGTGCACCTAGGGGACAGGATTCACGCTGATGAACCGGGAAATACCCGCCCCAACGCCCCACGATGGTCCGCGCGCTGCCGACGACATGACGGTGGATGTCGCTATCGTCGGCGCCGGCCTGATCGGCGCCACCCTTGCCGTAGCCTTGGGATCAGCCGGTTTGCGCGTGGCCGTGATCGATCGCCTGCCGGGCTCGGCGCAGGTGGCGCCGACCTTCGATGGCCGCACGACAGCCATCGCCCACGGCTCCCAGCGGGCGCTGGAGGCCATCGGCGTCTGGCGTCACATCGTGGGCCATGCCGAGCCCATCCTCGATATCCGCATCTCCGACGGCCGCCTCGATCCCGGCGGTGGTCCGGCGCCGGTGTCGCCGCTGCACCTGCACTTCGACCATCGTCAGGCCGCCCGGCGTGGCGAGGCCGTGGCGCCGATGGGGCATATCGTCGAGAACCGCCACATCCGGGCCGCCTTGTTCCGGCGTCTGGCCGACCTGCCGACGGTCAGCGCCCTGGCGCCGGCCGAACTGGCGACGGCAGTCCGTGGTGAAGACGAAGCCCACATCACGTTGACCGATGGTCGGCGCATCCGCGCCGCGCTCCTGGTGTCGGCCGAGGGCCGCGGCGGCATGCTGCGCGAGCAGGCCGGAATCAGGCTGCATCGTGCCGGCTATTCGCAGACCGCGATTGTCGTTACCGCAGAGCACGAGCTGGCCCACCGCGGCGTGGCGCAGGAGAAATTCCTGCCGGCAGGGCCCTTCGCCACCCTGCCGATGACGGACGACCCGGAAACCGGAGCCCACCGATCGTCGATCGTGTGGACGGAGCGCGCCGAGCTCGCACCCACCTTGCTGCGTCTGCCTGAGGCTGCCTTCCAGAGCGAATTTGCCCGGCGCTTCGGCCAGCACCTGGGCGCCGTGAAGGCCGTGGGGCCCCGTTTTTCCTACGACCTGTCGGTCCAGACTGCCGAGCGGCTCGTGGCACCGCGCCTGGCGCTGGTCGGCGACGCAGCGCATGGCATCCACCCCATCGCCGGACAAGGCTGGAACCTGGGGTTGCGCGACACGGCAGCGCTGGCTGAGGTTGTCGTCGATGCCCATCGCCTGGGCCTCGATGTCGGGCACGCGTCGGTGTTGGCGGATTACGAGCGCTGGCGCCGGGTCGACGGCCTGACCATGATCGGCGCGACCGATGGGCTCAACCGGCTGTTCTCCAACGACCTCGCGCCGCTGCGCCTGGTGCGCGACGTCGGATTGGCCACCGTGAACCGGCTGCCGCCGCTGCGCCGCTTCTTCATGCGTCACGCCATGGGGCTGGTCGGCGACCTGCCGCGCCTGGTCAAAGGCGAGGCGCTGTAGCGACCGAGCCGTTGGTATGGTGCGAACCCACCGACGGCGCGGGCTGTTGGCGGCGCGCGAGGGCGGTATTTTCGATGCGGATGCGATGCCGCAACAGCAGCGCATTCAGCGCCGACCATATGATCGCAATCGGCCAGGCACCGAAGGCCAACGGGAACACGGCCATCTCGCCGACGACGATCCAGTAGTTGGGATGGCGCACCAGCCGGTAGGGACCGCGGCGGATCAAAGGGGCTTTGTCGACCGTGATGATGCGGGTCGTCCAGAAACGCCCGAGGCTGATCACGACCCAGACCCGCAGCACCTGCAGGACGAGGAAGACCGCAACCAAGCCCCACACGGGTTCGGTCGACCATGGCACGACGAGCGCGAGCGCGGCCAGCCATGAGCCGTGCAGCAGAATGAACAACGGATAGTGACGGGCGCCGATCTCGTGTCCGCCTTCGGCCAGCAGGCGACGCGTGTTGCGATGCGCCAGCGCCAGTTCGGCCAGGCGCTGCAGCACGACGAAACCAAGCAACCAGAGGAACGGTGTCATGACATCTTCCCTTCCCCGCTTGCGGGGAAGGTGGCCGAAGGCCGGATGGGGAGCCGACGTGGTCTCAGTTGCAAAGACCTCGTCGGCTCCCCTCCGCCCCTTCGGGGCACCTCCCCACTGCGTGGGGAGGAATCGTTATCGGTTGGCCTGCGGCTTGACGCCTTTCTTGTAGTTGGCGATCGCCGCCTTGAGCTCGCGCTCTTCCTTGCAGCCGAAGGTGCAGAGCTGGCCGAGCCGGCTGAGGTGCTCTTCAGCGCGCTGCGGCTGATCGAGCATCAGATACGCCTCACCGATGTACTCGTGCGCACCCAGGTGCTTGGGATCGAGCGACAGCGCCTTCTGGTAGTACTGCAGCGAACCCGTGGGGTCGCCTGACTTGCGGGTGGCGTAGCCCATCAGGTTGTAGGCTTCCGGGTTGTTGGGCTCGGCAGCGATCACGCGCTGCAGCCAGCCCTTCGCATTGTCGAACTGCTTGTGCGCGATGGCCGCCTTGGCATTGTCGAAGTCCGGATTCGATCGCCGTGCCGGCGTGGACGGCGCATCAGAGCTGCCGCTCATGGCCATGGCGGCTGGCGCCGCGGCAACTACCGACAGGGCGGCGGCCAACACCACCACCGACGTATACCGTCCCACAGAAAGATTCACGTTTGCCTCCATTACAAAGAGCCACGCTCGATGGCCGATCGACCTCATGCCGCCTCAAGCGTGAGGAACGAACCGGTGAAACCTGGACCTAGCGCCGACATGAGTTGGCGGCCGTGCAGGCCGCGGCGCAGTGCGCGGTCGAGCACGAACATCACCGTTGCCGCCGACATGTTGCCGTAGTCGCGCAGCACCGCGCGCGCATCGACCATGCCGCCGGTCTGCAGCCCGAAGACCTCCTCCAGGGCATCGATCACCTTGGCGCCGCCGGGATGGGCGACGAAGCCGTCGATATCGGACAGCCCAAGACCATGACGGGCCAGGTATTCGCTTGCCGCCGACCGCAGCTTGTCGCGCACCAGAGCCGGGATGTCGCGCGAGAACAGGACCGTGAGGCCGTCTTCGGCGACATCCCAGCCCATGATGTCGAGCGTTCCCGGCCACCGACGTTCACCGGCATGCAGGATCGCCGGATTGTCATTGGCGATGGTCTGTGCGCGCACGACAGCGGCGGCTGCACCATCGCCGAACAACGCCGTGGCGATGATGTTGGCTTTGCGCCGATCGCCGCTGCGGAAGGTCAGCGTGCACAGCTCGACCACGACGAACAGCACGTTGGTGCCCGGCTCGGCGCGGGCCAGCCTGGCGGCCGCACCCAATCCCGTAACGCCGCCGGCACATCCCAGCCCGAAGATCGGCAGCCGGCCGACATCACCGCGAAACGGCAGGCGCTCCATGAGCAGCGCATCGAGGCTGGGCGTTGCGACACCCGTCGAACAGACGGTGACGATCTGATCGATGTCGGCGAACGTCAGGCCGGCATCGGCCACCGCGCGGCATGCCGCGTCCTCGAGCAGCGCCGGCGCATGCTTGAGAAATGCATCGTTGCGAGTCTTCCAGCCGATTGGCCGCTGATACCAGTCCAGGGGCTCGCACAGATATCGGCTGTCGATGCCGGCGTTGAGAAAAGCCGGCAACAGGCGCTGCACGTCGACGCCGTTGGCGCCGAAGTAACGACCCGCAGTCTGCATCAGCTCATGCTGCGATACGGCATGTGCCGGTACGGCCGTGGCAAGGGACAACAGGCGAACGATGGCGGCCATGGGATCCAACGATTTTACTGCGGTGTATGGCTCGAAATTCAGGTGCGGATGTTCACGTTGTCGGGAATGGACGGACGTTTCCAGCCAGTGACCAGGCGGTTCGGTGAGCCGTTCAAGCTGTGAACACCAGCAGGTTTCGATTCTTCCACCGCCGCTATCCGTGTCAGCGCGGACCCCGGTGCTGTGCCGCCCGGCGGCTGGTCGACAGCCGTGTGAATAATCGTTAGATCAATGTCGACGTTGCTGACCGCAGTATGACGGGCAATCGCGCGGGGTGATGGGGCTGCCGACTGGCGACCCAAGCCGGACGGGGGCGTGGAGCGTGGTATGCTGACAATTCGACTGCTGGGCGGCCTGGAAGTGCTGCGTGGTGCCGAGCGCCTGGAATTGCCGCGCTCAAGAAAGACCCGTGCGCTTCTGGCTTATCTTGCGGTGACCGGTCGGCCGCATCGCCGCGATCGCCTGTGCCAATTGCTGTGGAACGTGCCCGACGATCCGCGTGGTGCCTTGCGGTGGAGCTTGAGCCGGATTCGCGCGCTGATGCCGGATGCGGAAACGCCGATCATTCATGCCGACCGCGCTACCATTCAGTTCAACGCGGCCAGCGCCACCGTGGATCTGCTGGCGCTGCGCGCTGACTTGAACGACATCGATGCGGCACCCCTGGAGCAGTTGAAAGACGCCGCTGCAACCTTTCGTGGCGCGTTCCTCGAGGGCCTCGAACTGCCGGAGTGCCACGAGTTTCGATCATGGACCGTGGCCGAGCGCGAGGATGCACGGGCGCTGCATGCCCGGATCCTGACGGCGCTGGTCACCCGCCTGTCGGACGACATTGACGCTGCGCTCCCCCATGCCCGCACGCTCGTGCAGATTGATCCGCAGGACGAACCGGCATGGAGCCGTCTCATCCGGCTTCTTGTCGCCGCCGGTCGGCCACAGGAAGCACGCGAGCAGTATGAAACGGCGGGCCGCGCCCTGCAGCCGGTAGGTGGCCCCAAGGACGCCCTGCTTCAGGCTTGGCGCGACGTGGGCGCCGCACTGGCGACGCCATCGAGCCCGAGATCGGCCCCCGACGCCAGGCACCCGCCGTCGGCGCCCATGCCGGCGCATCAGGAGATCCGCTTCTGCGTCGCCGACGACGGCGTGCGCATCGCCTACGCGACCGCCGGCAACGGCCCGCCGCTGGTCAAGCCCGCCAACTGGATGACCCATCTGGAATACGACTGGGAGAGTCCGGTGTGGCGGCACTGGATCCGCGAACTGGCGCGCGACCATCGCCTGGTGCGCTATGACGAGCGCGCCAATGGCCTGTCGGATTGGGACGTCTCCGATCTGACGTTCGACACGTTCGTGCGCGATCTGGAGGCCGTGGTCGACGCCGCCGGCCTGGAGCGCTTTCCCATCATCGGCGTCTCGCAGGGCTGTCCTATCGGCATCGCCTATGCGGTGAAGCACCCGGAGCGCGTCAGCCGCCTGGTGCTTTACGGCGGCTATGCCCAGGGCTGGGCGCTGCGCGCGCCGGAGGACGTGGCGCGGCGGCGTGCGCTGGGCGTGCTGATGGAACTGGGCTGGGGCCAGGACAATCCGGCATTCCGACAGGTATTCACATCGCTGTTCATTCCCGAGGGCAGCGCCGAGCAGGTTCAGTGGTTCAACGACTTGCAGCGCATGACGATATCGCCGCGCAACGCCGTGCGGGTGAATGAGGCGTTCGGCGCGATCGATATCCGTCCCCTGCTGTCGCAGGTGCGTGTGCCGACACTGGTGCTGCATTGCCGCGACGACAATGTCGCGCCGTTCTCGGAAGGCCGGCTGTTCGCCTCGACGATACCCAACGCGCGCTTCGTGCCGCTGGAAGGCCGCAACCATATCCTGCTCGAGAGCGAGCCGGCATGGCAACGTTTCGTGACCGAAGTCCGCAGTTTCCTCGACGCCCCGGATACGTGATACCGGAATAGGCGGGTCTGCCACGGGTTAGTGATCCACCGGCCATCGTCGTCCTGCGACAGCGGTCCACTTTTCCGCGTGAGC
Source organism: Vineibacter sp. (assembly GCA_035279205.1). Taxonomy (GTDB): domain Bacteria; phylum Pseudomonadota; class Alphaproteobacteria; order Reyranellales; family Reyranellaceae; genus Vineibacter. The sequence continues at coordinate 7,383 of DATEIF010000656.1, read as the reverse complement.
GCGCCATCGTGTTGAGCACGCCGCAACCGGCGCAGGAGCGCACAGATGGCCGTGATGCGATGACAGCGCCGCTGGCCGACGAACATCAACCGACGCCATGGAGGCTGTGGACGGGCTTTGCCGCGATGTGCCTGGGCATGTTCATGGCGATCCTCGACATCCAGGTCGTCGCCACGTCGTTGCCCAACATCCAATCGGCGCTGGTGATCGCGCCCGATCGGATGAGCTGGATTCAGACCGCCTACCTGATCGCCGAAGTCATCGCGATCCCGCTGACGGGCTGGCTGACCCGCGTGCTGGGCATGCGCGGCCTGTTCGTTGCCGCCGTGTCGATCTTCACGGCAGCGTCATTGGGCTGCGCGACAAGCGACGGCTTTGGTGTGCTGGTTGCCTGGCGCGTCGTGCAGGGATTCGCCGGCGGCACGCTGATACCGGCGGTGTTTTCCGCCGTGTTCCTGCTGTTTCCGGCGCGCGGCCAGGCACTGGCGACAACCATCGCCGGCGTGATCGCGGTCCTGGCGCCGACATTGGGCCCTGTTGTCGGCGGCTGGATCACCGAGACGTACTCCTGGCATTGGCTGTTCCTGATCAACGTGGTGCCCGGCGTGATCGCCGCCCTGGTCGGTGCCGGCATGCTTCCTGCCCAGCAGATCGATCGCGACCATGTTCGCACCCTGGACTGGCTGTCGCTGGTCCTGATGGCACTGGCGCTGGGCACGCTGGAGATCGCGTTGAAGGAAGCGCCCACGCGGGGCTGGGCATCGCCGCTGGTGCTGGGCCTGTTCCTGGTGTTCGCCGCGGCGGGCGTGGCGTTTGTGCGGCGGACCCTGCGACGATCGCGTCCCGTGGTTGACCTACGCGCACTCGTCGACCGCGATTTCGCGATCGGCTGCTGGCTCAGCTTCATGCTTGGCGTGGGGCTCTACGGCTCGGTCTACCTGATGCCGGTCTTTCTCGGCTTCGTGCGCCATCATGGCCCGCTGCGCATCGGCGAGATCATGCTGGTGACCGGCATCCTGCAGTTGCTCACCGCACCGCTGGCCGTGGCGCTGGAACGACGCATCGATGCCCGCTGGCTGACCGCGGCCGGGTTCGCGCTGTTCGCAGTGGGGCTGGGCCTGAGCTGCTTCCAGACCTGGGAAACCGATTTCGACGATATGTTCTGGCCGCAGGTGGTGCGCGGCAGCGCCATCATGCTGTGCCTGCTGCCGCCCACCCGGCTGGCGCTGGGCCACCTGCCGCCGGCGCGTGTGCCCGATGCCAGCGGGCTGTTCAACCTGATGCGCAACCTGGGTGGCGCCATCGGCCTGGCCCTGATCGACACCGTGATCTACGGCCGCGCCGCCGGCCACGCCGAGCGGCTGTTGGCCCGCCTGACGGCAGGTGATCTCGACACCGCGCGCGCCATCGGTGTGCCGGTCGAGATGCTGGCGGGACCAGCACCCAACCCTGCCGATCCGACGACACTTGCCCTGGTACAGCCGATAATCGAGCGGGCGGGCTTCGTGTCCGCCGTCAATGAAGCCTGGGCCATGCTGGCGGCCTTCGCCATCGCCGGCATCCTCGCCTTGCCCTTGGCCACCCGGTGTCGCGCTCAATAATACATTTTGACAATGTTGTATTAGCAAAAATCTCTCGCAGATTTTGGTAAATTCTCTATTTTACAGTCTGCACGATAGAATTGAGCACAAACCGTGGCCGACCTCGACCCCAGAACCATCCTCCTGATCGGTGGCTTTGCCATCGGGCTGGCCTTCGGCGCCATCGCCCGTTGGTCGGCGTTCTGTGTGCGGGGCGCGGTCGAGGACATGATCGCCACGCCGGATGCGCCGCGCCTGCGCGGATACCTGCTGGCGGCCGCGGTGGCCCTGCTGGGCACCCAGGCGCTGGTCGCGCTGGGACTCCTGGACCTGAGCAAGACCCTCTACATGCCATCGCTGCTGCCGCTGGGCGGTGTCGTCGTGGGCGGTCTCGCCTTCGGGATCGGCATGGTGCTGGCGGGCGGCTGCGGCGCGCGGCTGCTGGTGCTGGCCGCCGGCGGCAACTTGCGGTCGGTGGTCACCCTGATGGTGCTGGCGATCACCGCCTACGCCACGCTGCGCGGGCTGCTTGCGCTGCCGCGGCAGGCCTTCAGCGGCGCCACCGGCGTCGAGCTCAAGACGCTCGGTCTTGCCGACCAGAGCCTGGCGGCGCTGCCGGCCAGGATCTGGGGCGCCTCGTCGGACTGGGCGCGCGGCCTGGTCGTCGCGGCACTGGCAGTGCCGGCCCTGGCCTATGTGTTTCGCCGTCGCGTGGCGGCGCGCCACCTGATCGGCGGCGCCTTGATCGGCCTGCTGGTGCCGGCAGGCTTTGCCGTCACCGGCATCCTCGCCGTCGACGAGTTCAATCCAACGCCGGCCGAGAGCATCACGGTCACCGGGCCACTGGCGCAGACCCTGATCTACGGATTGACCTACACCGGTGCCACGATGGATTTCGCCATCGCCTGGGTGCTCGGCATTCCGATCGGCGCCGCCGCGGTTGCGCTGCTGCGGCGCGAAGCGCGGCTGGAGGGCTTCGAGGGCGCCAGCCACACGCGGCGTTATCTCGTGGGTGGCGTCCTGATGGGCGTCGGCGGCGTGCTGTCGATTGGTTGCACCATCGGCCAGGGACTGACCGGCGTCTCGACCCTGTCGATCGGATCGCTGCTGGCGATTGCCTCGATCTTTTCCGGCGCCGTGCTGGCGATGCGCTGGCGCCAGATCATCGCTGTGGCGCGCCAGCGCCTGGGCGGCCAGCCAGGTGCCATGGGTGCCGCATCGCACCCGTAGTCTTTCGCTTCGACACCGCCCGCTGACGACACACAACGGCCAGCGGGCGGGCTCCCCGACGGGCGCTCCGGTTTACCGGGGCGCCCGTTTGGCTATGCCTTCAGCGCTAGCGCCGGCGGATTCTTCAAGGTCTGATAGATGACGCAATAGCGCTCGGTGAGCTTGTAGAGCGTCGCGAGCTGCTCGGGCGTTGCATCGGTATCGAGGTCGAACGACAGCCGGATGTCGCGGAAGCCGACGGGTGCCGCCTTGTCGACGGCCAGCGTGCCGCGAAAATCCAGATCGCCCTCGGTGCGTACGGTGCCCTTGCGGATGGTGATGCCCAGCGATGTCGCGACCGCCTTCAGGGTCACACCGGCGCACGCCGCCAGCGCCTCCAGCAGCATATCGCCGGAGCAGGCCTGCGAGCCGTCGCCACCGGTCGCCGGATGCAGGCCGGCCTCGACCAGCGCGCGGCCGGTGTCGACCTTGCACGCGATGCCGGCCGCATCGAGATCGCCGGTGGCGTGCAAGGTGATGACCGCCGCATCCGGCGTCTGGCGATACTTTTCCTTGAGGGGCGCCTGGACGGCGCGCAGCTGCTCGACATTCATGATCGGTACTCCCGGGCTTTCGCGCTGCGGCTGGTGCAATTCCAATCCACGCCAGCATGGCGCCGTTTGCGCTAGAGTGGAACCCACAATGGGAGGAACCCACCGGTGACCCTGCTCGATTCGCCGATCCCGGGCATCACGCTCAAGACCATCAGCGCCAACGGCATCACGATGCGCTACGCCGAGGCCGGCAGTGGACCGCTGGTGCTGTTCTGCCATGGCTGGCCGGAGAGCTGGTATTCGTGGCGCCACCAGATCACGCACCTGAGCGCCGCCGGCTTCCGCTGCGTGGCGCCCGACATGCGCGGCTACGGCGGCACCGACGCGCCGGCCGAGATCGAGCACTACACGATCCTGCACATCGTGGGTGACATGGTCGAGCTGGTGAAGCAGCTGGGCGAGACGCAGGCGGTGATCGTCGGCCACGACTGGGGCGCGCCGGCAGCGTGGAACAGCGCCATGCTGCGGCCCGACGTCTTTCGCGCCGTCGTCGGCATGAGTGTGCCGTGGTCGCCGTCAGGCTACGTCGACCTGCTGTCGGCACTGGCCAAGATCGGCATCACCAATTTCTATATCCAGTACTTCCAGAAGCCTGGCGTCGCCGAAGCCGAGCTGGAGCGTGACGTGCGCACCGCGCTGCGCCGCATCTACTACACCGCCAGCGGCGAGATGAAGGAGCGCGGCAAGGGTTTCGCGCAGCTGCCCGAAGGCGGCGGCCTGCTCGACAACACGGTCGACCCGCCGTCGCTGCCGTCGTGGCTCAGCGATGCCGAGCTCGACTACTACACGGCGCAGTTCACCCGCACCGGCTTCCGCGGCGGCCTGAACTGGTATCGCAACCTCACGCGCAGCTGGTCGCTGTTCGGCCCGTGGCGCGGGATGCCGATCCGCCAGCCCTCGATGTTCATTGCCGGCAGCCGCGATGGCGTGCTGCGCTTTCCGGCATCGCAGTCCCAACTGGACGCCTACCCGCAGACGCTGCCCGGGCTGCGCGGCAGCCACATCATCGACGGCGCCGGCCACTGGATCCAGGGCGAGCGGCCCGAGGCGGTGAACACGCTGCTGCTGGACTTCCTGAAAGGTCTGTAGCGCCTCACGATCGCACGATCGTCAGCAACGGCTCGATCTCGCGCGACATCATCATTGCGGCCGGCGCGCCTTGCGGCGCCGGCAGGCCGATGCGGTTGTGCCAATAAGTGTCGAGACCGACGGCGGCGGTGCCGAACAGATCATAGCCGGAGCCGGCGACGAACAGCGCATCGCGGGTATCGACGCCGAGCTCATCCAGCGCCAACCGATACGGTCGCGGATCGGGCTTGTAGAAGCCGGCACGTTCGGCGGTGACGATGACATCGAACGGAATGCCCACCAGGTCTGCCGCCACATGCCCGAGGCGCTCCGAACAGTTGGTGACAACCGCAAGCCGATGCGCTGCACGCAGAGCGGCCAACGTGTCGCGCACGCCCGACCACGGCGCCAGTGATGTCCAACGTTGCTCGAGCTGAAGCACGGCATCCGGATCGATGTTCGCTTCCGCCGCGGCCTCGGCAACGAGTGTTTCATACGGACGATAAGCCCCGCAGCCATATATGCGGCGCAGATAAGCAGCACGCCAGCGACGACCGATCTCGATACTGCCAGCGGCAGCATCCCACAGTGACCATGAATCGAGCACGGCCGTCAGGAGATCGAACAGAACCGCTCGATATCGCCTCATGAAGCGCATCCTTCGCAAGTCATTCGCATAGTTCGTTCGCACACGTGCAACTTCGCATGATTTTTGCCTGCGCGTCGGCGCGGTTTCTGCAAGGATCGCCGCGCGACAATCAACCGCCCTGTCTGGGAGGGGAGTTCATGAACGAAGACGAGAAACAAGGTCAATCGCCGGCAACGACGCGCCGCGACATGTTTCATCTGTCGGCGGCGACCGCCGGTGTCGTCGCCGCCGTCGGCGCGGTCGGCGCCGTCGCGACCGCACCGCGCGCGGCTTTGGCACAGACCATCGATCCGTCGAAGAGCAAGCTGCAGGAGGTGCTCAAGCGCGGCAAGCTGATCGTCGGCACCGGCAGCACCAACCCGCCGTGGCACTTCGAGGATCGCAGCGGCAAGCTGGTCGGCATGGACATCGACCTGTCGCGGCTCTTGGCCAAGAATCTGTTCGACGACTACGAGAAGGTCGAGTACGTCATTCAAGGTTCTGACGCGCGCATCCCGAGCCTGGTCACCAACAAGGTCGACATCGTGGTGCAGTGGATGACGATCACGCCGGGCCGCGCCCAGCAGGTCGAGTTCACCCTTCCCTACTATCGCGAAGGCGTCGGCCTGATGATGATGGCCGGCGGCAAGTACAAGACCTTCCAGGAGGTCAAGGCCGCCGGCAAATCCGCCAAGGTCGGCGCCATGCAGAACGTCTTCATCGAGGAATGGATTCACAAGGCGCTGCCCGAGGCCGGGGTCGATCAGTTCGACAGCCCGGACTCGACCTTGCAGGCGCTGAACGCGCGGCGCGTCGATGCCTATCTCGCCGACCAGTCGGCCATCCGCTGGCTGATGCAGCAGTTCCCCAACCGCTACGTCGAAGGCGGCTACGGCTGGATGCCGAACTCGTACGCCTCGGCGGTACGGCCGGGCGATCCGATCTGGCTCAACTGGGTGAACACCGTCTACAAAGAAGCGATGATGGGAGTCGACTTCGACTACTTCGCCGCCTCCTACAAGAAGTGGTTCGGCCTTGAGCTGCCGACACCGAAGGTCGGCTTCCCGCAGGAATTCGCCTGATCTGCCTCCCCGACTCCGCTGGGGAGGTGCCCCGATACGACGTTTCGACGCTTGGCGTCGAAACGTCGGTGGGCGGAGGAGAGCCGACGCGATCTTTGTCATGAAGATCACGTGGGCTCCCCCTCCGGCCTTCGGCCACCTCCTCCAACTTCGTTGGGGGAGAGCTGCTTGACCTACCAGTTCAATTTCGACGTCATCTTCCGCAGCTTCGACAAGATGCTGGCCGGCTTGTGGCTCGGCCTGTGGCTGGCCGCGCTGTCGCTGGCGATCGGCACCGTCATCGGGCTGCTCGCCGCCTATGGGCGCCAGTCGCGCCACGCGCCGCTGCGCGGGCTGGTGTGGACCTATGTCGAGATCATCCGCAACTGCCCCATCCTGTTGCTGATCTTCTTCGTCTATTTCGGTCTGCCGGAACTCGGTATCTTCTTCCTGGGCAAGATCGAGAGCTTCATCATCACGCTCTCGATCTATGCCGGCGCCTATCTCTGCGAGGTGTTCCGCGCCGGGCTGGCCTCGATGCCGGTGCGCTACGTCGAGGCGGCGAAGGCGGTCGGCCTGCGGCCGGTGCAGCGGCAGGTCTATGTCGTGCTGCCGGTGATGTTCCGCATCACCCTGCCGGCGCTGTCCAACAACCTGATCTCGTTGTTCAAGGACACCTCGCTGGCCGCCGCGATCGCGATCCCGGAGCTGACGTTCGTCACGCGCCAGATCAACGCCAACACGTTTCGCGTCATGGAGTCGTGGCTGACCGCCAGCGCGCTCTACCTCGTGACCTGCTACGCCATCGCCTGGCTGCTGCGCCGGGTCGAGCGGCGCTATGCCGTGATCCGGTGATCCATGTTCGAGCAGGGCTCCTTCCTTTTCGAGATCTGGGCAGCGCGCAACGGCCTGCTGGCCGGACTCGCCACGACGGCGCGCCTGTCGGCGCTCACCATCATCATCGGCTCGCTGATCGGCGCGCTGGGCGGCATCGCGCTCAGCTTCGGGCCGTGGCCGATCCGCCTGTTGCTGCGTGGCTATGTCGATGCCGTGCGCGGCATCCCGGTGCTTGTGCTGATCCTGTTCAGCTACTATGGGCTGGCGCTGCTGGGCGTGCAGATCTCACCCTTCACCGCCGGTGTGGTGGCGCTGGGCGGTTTCTGCGGCGCCCACATGTCGGAGACCGTGCGTGGTGCCATCGAGTCGATCCCGGTCGGCCAGAC
>DATEIF010000655.1:0-2635 GCA_035279205.1 Vineibacter sp. | reverse complement strand
CGATGTCGTCGTGCTGGCGACCGGCTTCAAGGCCTTCGACATCACCAACGAGATCGCCGTGGTGGGTGACGGCGGCGTGTCTCTGGCCGATGCCTGGCGCGACCAGGTGATGTCCTACCGCACGGTGATGGTGCCGGGCTTCCCGAACTTCTTCGTCTTGCTGGGCCCCAACACTGCCGGACTGACCTCGACCTACCAGATGATCGAGTCAGCCTCGCGTTTCGTCACGGGAGCGCTGCGCTACCTCGACGACAACGGCCTGGCGGCCATGAGCCCGCGCGCCATCGAGGCCGAACGCTTCGGCAGCGCCGTGCAGCGCGCCTTCAGCAAGACAACGCAAAACAAGGGATGCGTGAGCTGGTGGTCCGGCGGCAGCGGCGGATCCAATCACGTGATGTGGCCGCAGAGCAGCGTGCAGTACCGGATGATGATGGCCGAGTTCGTTCCCTCCCACTTCGAGTTCACAGCGCGATGAGCGGCTTTGGCTTTCAGGGGACCACGGTGCTGGTCACCCATCCGGGCTCGGCGTTGTCCGCCGCCTGCGCGCAGGCATTGGCGGCACGCGGGGCGGCGATCGCGATGCCGGCACACGGCCAGGACGCGGAACGGCTGGCGACGACGATCCGGGCGCAAGGCGGCGCGGCCCTGCTGGTGTCGGGAGACCCGCGCACCGCCACGAGCGCCCAGATCATGGTGGAGGCGGCATCGCCCGATGTCGTGCTGGTCGATCCGGACGATGCCGGGCAGGGCGGCGGCCGGCTGGAGACGATCGATCCCGATCGGATCGCGGCGATGGTCGCTGCCGGGCTGATGGAGGCCGTGTGGCCGGTACGTGCGGCGCTGCCGCGCATGCGGGCGCGGGGCTACGGACGGATCGTGATGGTGACGACGGGGGCAGGTGCCTTCGGGACGGCTGAGGCGGCGTCCATCTCGGCCGCCAAGGCCGGCATCATCGGCTTGGCCAAGGCGGTGGCCCTGGAGACACGCGACGGCGACATACGGGTCAATGCCGTGTCGACGGAAGGCGGATCCGACGGGATTGGCCCGGTCCTCTATCTCTGCCACGCCGCTTGCACCCTCGACGGTGAGGTCCTGAGCCTGACGTCGGGCCGGATCGCCCGCATCTTCGTCGCCACCGCGCCCGGCATCTTCGAACCGCGCCTGGCGGCCGAGGCGATGCCCGAGAGGCTCGACGCCATCATGAGCCCGGACGGTTACATCATCCCGCGCCGTGCGTCGGACGAGCGAATCCTGGTCGATGTGTGACTGCAGATTCACCTCTTCCCGCTTTCGCGGGGCGAGGTGTTGAAGAGCCCCAAGGAGGAAACGATGCTCAGCAGAAGACACCTGATCGCCGGCGGCGCCACGTTGGCGGGGGTGGCCGCGAGCGGCCTGGGGCGTGCCCAGGCTGCGACGCCCATCAAGATCGGCACCATCATGCCGTTCAGCGGCCCGGCCTCGTCCTACGGCACGATGGGCCAGACCGAGGCGGCCTATTTCAAGATGATCAACGAGCAGGGCGGCATCAACGGCCGCCTGGTCGAGTTCATCGCCTACGACGACGGCTATTCGCCGCCCAAGACCGTCGAGCGCGCGCGCCAGCTGGTCGAGAACGATCAGGTGCTGGCGATCCTCAGCCCGATCGGCACGGCCGGCAACACGGCGATCCGCAAATACATGAACAGCAAGAAGGTGCCGCATCTCTTCGTCGGCAGCGGCGCCAGCAAGTGGGGCGATCCCCAGAACTTCCCGTGGACCATGGGCTGGCAGCCGACCTACGCAACCGAGGGCGGCATCTATGCCCGCTATGTCCTGGAGAAGGTCGCCAATCCGAAGATCGCGATTCTCTACCAGAACGACGATGTCGGTAAGGACTACCTCACGGGCTTCAAGGACGCGCTGGGTGCCAAGGCGTCGGCGCTGGTGGTGGCCGAAGCATCCTACGAGATCACCGACACCGTGATCTTCTCGCAGCTGCCGGCGTTCAAGGCCTCGGGTGCCAATGTGCTGCTGTTGATCTCGCTCAACAAGGCGACGGCGCAGGTGCTGCGCGGCGTGCGCGACATCAATTGGGACGTCGAGTTCATCGTCTCCAGCGTCGGCACGTCCGTGGTGTCGGCCTTGCAGCCCGTCGGCCTCGACCGCGCCAAGGGCGTCGTCTCGGCCTTCTACGCCAAGGATCCCGCCGACGTGCAGTGGCAGGAGGCGGCGGACTACAAGCAATGGCTGGCCTTCATGCGGAAATACTATCCGTCCGGCAACGTGAAGGACCTCAACAACGCCTACGGCTACGCCTTCGCCGTACTGATGACGCAGGTGCTGCGCCAGTGCGGCAGCGAAGTGACGCGGCAGAACATCATGCGCCAGGCGGCCAACCTCAAGGACGTCGAGCTGCCGATGCTGCTGCCGGGCATCAAGATCAATACCAGCCCGACCGATTTCTTCCCGATCGAACAGATGCGCATGGCGCGCTTCGACGGCGAGAAATGGGCGCTGTTCGGCGACCTGCTGAGCCCGCCGCGGGCGTGAGGTTCGGCCTGAGCGCAGCGAAGGACCTCGCGGCGGAAAGTGCAGGATGCTGGCGTCACTGACGACGGGTCGGACCGCGCCGCTCCAGCGGCGCTCATGGTCCATC